>JBAXXZ010000085.1:0-7913 GCA_037127575.1 Bacteroidota bacterium
GATTAAGCTTTAACGCCTTTTAAAATAGCGGCCATTGTTTTGCCGATATCGGCAGGACTTTCACACACGTGTATACCACATTCGCGCATGATTTGCATTTTGGCTTGGGCTGTATCTTCAGCACCGCCCACAATAGCACCGGCATGCCCCATAGTGCGGCCTTTTGGCGCAGTTTGTCCGGCGATAAAACCAACCACCGGCTTTTTATTGCCATTGGCTTTAATCCAACGGGCAGCTTCTGCTTCGTAGCTTCCGCCAATTTCACCAATCATAACGATGGCTTCAGTTTCAGGATCGTTCATTAATAATTCAACCGCTTCCTTGGTAGGCGTGCCAATAATAGGATCGCCCCCAATACCGATAGCCGTAGTAACACCCAAGCCTGCTTTTGCAATTTGATCGGCTGCTTCATAAGTTAATGTACCACTTTTTGATACAATGCCAACGGTGCCCTTTTTAAATACAAAACCCGGCATAATGCCTACTTTGGCTTCACCCGCGGTAATTACACCGGGGCAGTTAGGACCAATTAAACGGCAAGCTTTATTTTTAATGTATTCTTTGGTATAAATCATGTCCTTAACAGGAATACCTTCGGTAATACACACAATTACTTTAATGCCTGCATCGGCTGCTTCCATAATGGCATCGGCTGCAAAAGCAGCAGGTACAAAAATAATCGACACATCAGCGCCGGCTTTTTGAACAGCTTCAGAAACAGTATTAAAAACAGGACGATCCAAATGCATGGTGCCACCTTTTCCGGGTGTTACACCACCTACAACATTTGTTCCATATTCTATCATTTGAGTGGCGTGAAAAGTGCCTTCACCACCCGTAAACCCTTGTACAATTACTTTAGAATTCTTATTGACTAAAACCGACATATCTTTAAATTTGAGTCACGAATATAGGCACAAAATTACTTTACACAAAATATAAGAAATACCTATATTTCTAGCCAAATAGCCCTTTTGGAAGACTTTATTGAAATATATACCGACGGTGCTGCATCAGGAAATCCTGGTCCCGGCGGATACGGGATTGTGATGTTGTACAAAAAACACCGCAAAGAAATGAATGCAGGCTTTAAGCACACAACCAACAACCGTATGGAATTAATGGGTGTGATTGTTGCTTTAGAAAGCATAAAGGACCGCGAGATAAAAGTAAAAGTTTATTCCGACAGCAAGTATGTGGTTGATGCCATCAATAAAAATTGGATTTTAGGCTGGCGCAAAAAAGGTTTTGCCAACAAAGCCAATGTGGATTTATGGCAACGATTTTTAAAAATTTACGATTTTAGATGGCACGAATTTATTTGGGTAAAGGGGCATGCATCAAACAAAGAAAATAACCGATGCGATGAATTGGCGGTGGCAGCAAGTAAGCAAAGCAACTTACCCGAAGACCTTGGTTACGCAAATAACAATACAGGTGGTTTATTGTAAATGAATCATTAACGCCGGAAGAGACTAACGATCTGTTGCCCGTTCATTATAAACAATGCCTTGACGCCAATAATCCACCGCTTGAAAATAGGCATCCTTATAAAAATCGGAACGCTCCAAAAAATAATCGTTATCTGAAAAAGGAACTTGGGTTTTTTTGAAAATAAAACGCAAAGTAGAAGGATTGCTCTCGATACCATACACCCAAATTTCGTCCTTCAAACTTTTATACACATTGGTTGGTTCGCCAAAAATAATTGAAATCATGCCCCTGTCGGTTTTCCAACCTTCCATGTAGCTGCTGTAAAGTTTATTGGCTTCTTTCACACGTCCGTAATATTTTTTTAATATTTCGCGTGCCCGCTCATGACTTCCGCCGATGTTGAGCCAGAACTTATCGATGGCTTGTTTTTTATCCGCTGCGTTTAAACAGGAATCGTATTCCTCCTTATACATCATGTAGCGGCAACTTTGAATCATGTCGTAACTACTGCTAATGGCAGGAAAAGCCACATCATAAGTATAAATACATAAGCCAATATTGCTATTCACATCGGCTTTAACAAAATAAAAACCACGCTCCGGGGCAGTAAGAAAAAAGCGGCCATTGTTGCCTTGTAATTCAAAAGTGCTGTCGGCTTGATTAAGTGCTAGACTCGTTTTGTTTGAGAATGGTGGCAAAGCTGCCTTGGCGTCAGATGTATAACAATAAACGTGTAGCGTTTTGATGAGCGGGTTGTTATTGTTAATTGCTATGTGTTGATTTTTGATGAATGAATTTTTATACACAGGAGCACCTGCTGTTTGCAACAAAAAATTTTGCCCGTTTAAATAATCAAGTTTGTTAATTTTAAGTATTGCCTTATTCGTTGTTTTGCGATTTAAATCAATAGTTTCAATTTTTAAATAATACGTATTGCCAAAGCGGGCATGAATTTTAAAACTGATCACCAATGATTTTACAGGCACATGTTCAGTGGCTTCTTCATCCAACAAATAAAAGGAACTGGTATCGATGACCTTTTTACAATCTTCGTTGGTGCACAATGCATAAGTTACTTTTAATTCGGCATAAAATGCATTTGAAGTATCGGTTCGTTTGTAAATTAAATTATCGTTTTTAATTTCAACAAATACCTCACTAATGCTATCGTTGGTGTGATACACCATGGCGTTCATGTCTAACACTTCAGTTTCGGCAAATGGTGCGTGTTGCGCTTTTTTGCTAGTGTATTGTTTAATAGAAGTGCATCTATTAATATACAAGGCCACTAGTAAAACGAAAAAATATGTCCCGATTTTTTTCAGAGGCCTAAAATTAATTAAATAAAACTATCTTTGCTTAGCATGAAATTAAACATTAATATTTGGAGAATAGCCGGTGTATTGGTTTTGATTTTTTGCGCTTTTTACTTTTACAAAATTCTAATTTATTTAGGCATTTCAGTGCTATTGTTTTTAATCGGTCATCCTGTTTCATACCGACTCACACATCTTAAAATAGGTAAATTCAAAATCCCAACGGCCCTTGCCTCTTTAATCACCATATTCGCCATGATAGCAGGTTTGGTGGGCCTTTTCTTTTTAATTGTACCACCCCTTGTGAACGAAGTACATTTTTTATCGCAATTAAATTTTGGTGATGTATTGCATAATTTGTTAGAGAACTTTCCTGCAGGCAAAAAGTTACTGCACCGCTTTGGTGATGAAGAAGCATTAGAGGCAGGCATCTCGGCCCAAATTAATTCAAAACTAAACGCCGAAAACGTCACATACTTGCTCGACAATACAGTTGGCTACTTTTCGGCAGCCATTGGCGGTACATTGTGTGTATTGTTTATCACCTTCTTTTTACTAAAAGATGAAGACCTTGTACGCGAAGGCGTTTTATTGGTTACCCCATCGGGCTTTGAAGAAAACATGAACGACATTATGCGTACCAGCAAACGCATGCTCAGCAAATACTTTACCAGCTTGGTTATCGACATGTTCTTGGTGGGCCTAGCCATTTTTATCACCATGAGTTTTATGAACATCAACAATGCCTTAATCATCGCCTTTTGTGCAGCTTTGTTCAATATTGTACCATACATCGGCGCCTTTATAACCATGTCGGTTGCCTTGTTAATTGGCATTACCGGATGCATTAGTCTTAATCAATACGATCAAATATTTCCAACCGTTGAAAAAATATTTTTCGGTTTATTGTGTATTAATTTAAGTGATGCATTTTTACTGCAGCCATTTTTATTTTCAAATTCTGTGAAAGCCCATCCTTTGGAGATATTTTTAGTTACCCTTATGGCCAGCGCCATTGGTGGGGTAATGGGCATGATCATTGCCTTACCATCCTACACACTTATCCGTATTGTGGCCGCACAATTTTTAACCAATTTAAAATTCTTCCGAAAAATATCTGACAATATCAGCGACTAAACATGGAACAAACTTTCGACTTTTTAAAAAAACTAAAAAAAAACAATAACCGCGAATGGTTTGAAAAAAACAAAAACCATTATTTAGAAGCGAAATTTGAATTCGAACAATTTGTTGAAAGCATAGTGCCTGGTTTGCATCAATTTGATAAACAAATTTCTCCCGATTTAAAAGCCAAAGATTGTACTTTCCGCATTTACAAAGATGTGCGCTTTTCAAAAGACAAAAGTCCTTACAAAACCAACATGGGTGCAGTGTTTAACCCCGGAGGCAAAAAAACAGCCGTAGCCGGATATTATTTGCATCTTGAACCCGGTAATAGTTTTTTTGGCGGCGGTGTTTACATGCCTGAAGCCGAAAAATTAAATGCCATTCGTCAGGAGATTGATTACCATCCAAAAGAATTCTTAAAGTGCTTACAAGCAGCGCCATTCAAAAAGTACTTTAATGGATTATCGGAAGAAGATAAATTAAAAAATCCGCCCAAAGGTTTTGATAAAGAACATCCATTGGTGGAAATTTTAAAAAACAAACACTTTATTGTGAGCCATGCCATTAGCGACAAACAATTGTTGGATAAAAAGAATGCCATATACGTTTTAAACGGATTTAAGGCCATGCATCCCTTGATGCTTTTTTTAAGAAGAGGCAGCGAAGTTTAATTCAAATTTACCTTCAAAAATAGCCTCCCCCTGCCATTGCATGCGGCGTCATCAATTATTATGGCCCCTCCGATTAAATTATTAATTTCACAAGCATTAATCAGTACACAATGAAAAAACACTTTTTAATTTATTTGTTCTTACCCCTCTTTTACTTTTCACAAAATCAAATTAACCTTGAAGATATTTGGGGCAAGTATGCCTTCTCGGCTAAATCGGCGCAAGGTTTTAAGGTATTAAACAACGGCACATCCTACTTGGAAGTGAAAGACATAAGCGGCAACGGCAATACCTTAATAGAATTTGATTTAAAAAGCAGTAACAAAATTAAAGATTGGGTTAAAGCCTCCGAAGTTGCTTTTAACGGCCGGGTATTAAACCTCAATACCTATGAATTAAGTCCGGGTGAAGACAAAATTCTTTTGAGCGAAAATACCGAAATGGTTTATCGCCGCTCTCCAAAAGCCAATTATTTTGTTTATGACATTCTCAGCAAAAAAGTAACTGAGCTCAGCGAAAAAGGCAAACAAATGTTTCCTAAATTTTCTCCCGACGGAAAAAAAATCGCTTTTGTGCGCGATAACAATTTATACATTAAAAATTTAGATGATGCTTCAGAAATAAGTGTTACCAACGATGGCGCTTGGAATAAAATAAAAAACGCCTGGGCCGACTGGGTATATGAAGAGGAATTTTCGAAAGCCGATTATTTTGACTGGAATAAAAACGGTCAATTTTTAGCCTACGTTAAATTTAACGAAGCCCGTGTAAAAGAATACACTTTGGATTTTTACAAAGGTGATTTATACCCCGAAAAATACACCTTTAAATACCCGAAAGCCGGCGAAGACAATTCCATTGTATCGGTGCATGTTTTTGATTTGGTATCGAAAAATACAAGTACAGTCGACATTGGCAGTGAAACCGATATGTATATTCCCCGTATACAATTTACCAACGATGCACGTTTATTGTGTGTGCAACGCTTAAACCGATTACAAAATAAATTGGAATACATTTTTGCAGATGCCCTAAGCGGCAAAAGCAATGTAATTTTAAGTGATGAAAGCAAAACCTATGTAGATATTAGCGACGACCTCACCTTTGTGGGTGAAAAGGGATTTATTATTTCGAGTGAAGCCGACAATTACAACCATTTGTATTATTACGATTTAAAAGGCAAACTCATTAACCAAATTACCAAAGGCGCATGGGATGTAATGGAGTTTAAAGGCTACAATGAAAAAACCAATCAAGTGTATTTTCAATCCACCGAAAACGGCCCCATGTACCGCGATATATACAGTGTAGACTTAAGCGGCAAAAACAAAAAACGTTTATCAACGAAAGCCGGTTACACAAATTTTGAATTCACCAAAGGATATAAATTTTATATGTCATCATACAGCAATGCCCAAACACCGCCTGTGTACGAGTTTTGCAGCATCGACGGTAAAAGCATAAAAGTGTTAGAAGACAACAAAACATTGCGTGATAAAATGGCCAATTACCAATTATCGAAAAAAATATTTTTTAAATTTAAAAATGCCGAGGGTACTGAGCTCAATGCTTGGATGATGAAACCACAAAATTTTGATTCTACTAAAAAATATCCTGTTTACATGTACGCCTACAATGGGCCAGGTAGTAATCAAGTAAACGATGCTTGGGGCAGCTTTGATTATTTTTGGTACAATTTATTAAACCAAGAAGGATACATTGTGGTTTGTGCCGATGGCAGAGGCACCATGGGTCGCGGGCGTGAATTTAAACACAGTACTTATTTACAATTGGGAAAATTAGAAACCATTGATCAACTTGATTTTGCGAAGTACCTTGGCAATTTATCGTACATTGATAAAACACGCATTGGCTTTCAAGGCTGGAGTTACGGTGGTTACATGGCTTCTTTAATGATTTCGAAAGGGGCCGATTTAATTAAAGCGGCCATTGCTGTTGCGCCGGTTACCAATTGGAAATACTACGACAACATTTACACCGAGCGTTTTTTACGTAAGCCAAGTGAGAACAAAAGTGGCTACGAAGACAATTCACCCACCAATTTTGTGAAACAAATTAAGGGCAAGTTTTTATTAATTCATGGCAGTGCCGACGACAATGTACACATGCAAAACAGCATGGAATTAGCGGCAGCAATGGTTAAAGAAAATGTGGCTTTCGATTTTATGATTTATCCGAACAAAAACCATGGCATTTATGGCGGAAAAACACGTTTGCATATTTACACTAAAATACTGAAGTTCGTAAAAGAAAACTTATAAGGCATGCCCTTACAAAAACAATTGATAGTTTTTACCGGAGCCGGCGTAAGTGCCGACAGTGGAATAAAAACGTTCAGAGATGCAGGCGGTCTTTGGGAGCAGTATCGTATTGAAGATGTTGCCACCCCCGAAGCATGGACAAAAAACAAACAATTGGTTTTGGATTTTTATAATCAAAGACGGGCACAGGTAATGAATGCCAAGCCCAATGCGGCCCACCTATTTTTAGCCGAGCTGCAATCACTATTTAATGTGACCATTATAACGCAGAATGTTGACGATTTACACGAACGCGCAGGCAGCAAAAAGGTATTGCATTTGCATGGCAAAATTACCGAAGCGCGCAGCACAACTGAAGAAAATTTAATTTATCCTGTTGGCGAACAAGGCATAAAATTAGGCGACCTCTGTGAAAAAGGCTCACAACTGCGTCCACATATTGTATGGTTTGGCGAAGCAGTGCCTGAAATGGATGTGGCCAATTTAACTGCTGCCGGAGCTGATTTATTTGTGGTGATTGGCACTTCATTACATGTATACCCTGCCGCAGGCCTGCTCAATTTTGTGATGCCACAAGTGCCAAAGTGGTTGCTTGATCCCGCTGATTTTAGTTTAGATGAAGTAAAAGACCTCATCCATATTAAGAAGAAAGCCGCTGAAGGCGTTGAAGATTTAAGGGAAGCCTTAATGAAACACTTGGAATAATTTCAAAATAAAATTCTTCATTCAATTGTGAAATTGGGATTTTCTGTAAATGGAAAATATATTTTGTCCCAATTTAAAAATTCAAGAATAACATTTATTGCTAAAATTCCATGTGTTGCGACAGGGACAGAACGGAGGCCCGCATGAAGCCAAAGGCTAAAATTTGTTGGCTGAAGAGGCGACTGAAAGAAGCCCCTGCAAGCCTACAAATTTGGCCTGTGGCAAATGAGGCTGAAGTGAAGGCCCGCTCGGGCGCCCAAACAAAAATAAAAATCACACAATTCTTAAATAATTAATTTCATTGTCAAACAAAAATGGCATGACAAGAAAAATTTTAAAATTTAAACAGAAGAGCAGAGGCAGGTTATTTCCTGCGC
>JBAXXZ010000086.1:0-7800 GCA_037127575.1 Bacteroidota bacterium
CATATAAACGACACCTTCTATCCTGTGATGCGCGCTGTGCAGGTCTTTAAACTCGAGGTGTTTGACCGTTGGGGAGAAAAAGTGTTTGAAACAAACGACATCAATCACACTTGGGATGGCAATTACCGCGGTGAAGCCTGTAAATCGGATGTTTATGTTTGGAAATTAAAAATCCAAAGCAATCAAAACAATGTGTCGTCGGGAAATGCAGAGAAACTGTATGCGGGGGATGTTACACTTATTCGGTAAAAAGCAATTAAGAATTAAGAATTAATTTCCTTGTCTTCCCGCGAGCAAAAACATCACTGCCATGCGCACTGCAACGCCGTTTTCAACTTGATCTAAAATAATGGATTGTTTGCTGTCGGCAACATCGCTTGTAATTTCTACACCGCGGTTAATTGGTCCGGGATGCATCACCACAATTTTTTTGCTAAGGCTATCTAAAATTTCTTTGTTGAGGCCGTACATCATAGTGTATTCGCGAAGAGTAGGGAAATACTTAATGTCTTGGCGTTCTAGTTGGATACGCAGCATATTCGCAACATCACACCATTCGAGGGCTTTACGTAAATCGCTTTCTACTTCTACTCCAAGTGAGGTAATAAATTTTGGTATTAATGTTTGTGGTCCGCATACTTTTACTTGGGCACCCAATTTTTGCAAGCAGAAAATATTTGAGAGGGCCACGCGTGAGTGCAGGATATCGCCCACAATCACAATTTTTTTGCCTTTGATGCTACCCAGTTTTTCTTGAATTGAGAATGCATCAAGTAGCGCCTGTGTTGGGTGTTCGTGTGCACCATCTCCGGCATTGATGATTTTGGCGTTCACGCGTTTTGCTAAAAATATAGCAGCACCCGGACTGGCGTGGCGCATCACCACCATGTCAACCTTCATCGCCAAAATATTATTTACAGTATCAACAAGGGTTTCGCCTTTTTTTACTGAGGAATTAGAGGCGGAAAAATTAACCACATCGGCACTGAGTCGCTTTTGTGCTAATTCGAAGGAAAGACGCGTGCGTGTAGAGTTTTCGAAAAATAAATTGGCAACCGTTAAGTCGCGCAATGAAGGCACTTTTTTAATGGGACGGTTAATGACTTCTTTAAAATTTTGGGCAGTGTTTAAAATGAGTTCAATGTCGTTTTTGTTTAATTGTTTTATTCCGAGAAGGTGGTTGACACTAAGATGACTCATTCTTTTTTGACTTTGATTCAAAAATTAAATATAAGTGTAATATTGATTGAAGACTAAAAATCTTTTAAATATTTTTCTTTAATCACCTGCATGTGATGATTGGCATGTCCGCAAATCATGTAACCCAGCGATAGAACAGTTGTTTCGCCACTTGCCATCATGCCGATGCGCAACAAGGCTTCTTCGCTTAAGCTTTTGAAGAGAAAAATGTTTGACCATCTTAGGGCTTCAAGCTCAGCCAGCAAATCGCCAAGGTTTCGGTTGTTAACATCCGCTTCGGCAGCGTAGGCATCTTCGTCAAATGCCGTAAGCGCTTGCGGGTCTTTTCGGGCAAAACGTAAGGCGCGGTAAGCAAAAACACGTTCACAATCCAGTATGTGGTTGATTACCTGCTTGATGGTCCATTTACCTTCGGCATAAGTGAAATTTTCTTTTTCAGCAGGAATGCTTTTAAAGAATTGTTTACAGGCTTGTAGATTATTGTGCAGGGCTAGCAGCACATCATCTTCAGTAACCTTGCCGATATATGTTTCAAAATAAGCCGGGTAACTGCCTTTGAGGGGTTTCATTATTTGTCTTTTAAAGTGATTTTGTCTTTACCATCAATTTCTTTCCATTCCACTTTAACGTTTTGTGTAGTGATGGAGTCAATCGTCATGCCGATGTATTTGGCTTGTATGGGTAGGTGGCGCGACAAGCGGCGATCAACGAGCACAAGTAATTCTACATCATTTGGACGTCCAAAGGCCAGCATGGCATCTAGTCCGGCACGAATGGTGCGGCCGGTAAAAAGCACATCATCGACTAAAATCACGTTCTTGTCTTCAATAATAAAATCAATGTTCGTGCGATTGGGGATCAATTCTTTTTTCCTGAAATCATCGCGGTAAAAAGTGATGTCGAGTTCAC
Organism: Bacteroidota bacterium; assembly: GCA_037127575.1. Taxonomy (GTDB): domain Bacteria; phylum Bacteroidota; class Bacteroidia; order B-17B0; family Aurantibacillaceae; genus Aurantibacillus. Next base: position 2,110 of record JBAXXZ010000086.1, read on the forward strand.
CGCAATGCACGGTTTTGTTTTTTAAAATACTTTGCAATTCTTTTTGAATACGGCGGGCCAAATAAATGCCACGGGGCTGAAGGCCAATAATGACTGTATTTGAAAAATCGTTGTGCACCTCAATTAATTGATGACACAAACGTTTGATGGTAATGTCGAATTTATTTTTTTCGAGTATTATTTTTGCCTGCACAGTAATTGCTTTTAAAAGATAAAGATAATTATTAATGTTTTATGGCGCATGCTTTTGTTTAAAATGTATACCGACCAGCGTTTTGCGACTAAATAAGAAACATCCAGTTAATCATCTCAAGTTCCATTCATTCAACATTTCTAATCACTCCTTTATCTTACTATCCATTATAATTGTTACCGGACCATCATTGATTAAGGCAATTTTCATGTCTGCGCCAAAGCTGCCAGTTTGTGGGGCTTGGCCGTGTTGACTTAAAATTTCGTTGATAAACAGCTGATACAAATTCTCAGCCTTTTCGGGTTTTGCTGCTTTAATAAATGAAGGTCTGTTGCCTTTTTTAGTGGAAGCATGCAAGGTAAACTGGCTTACCAAAAGTATTTGTCCTTGCACTTGCTGCAAATTCAAATTCATTTTTCCATCTGCATCCGAAAAAATGCGTAGGGCAATTAGTTTTGAAACCAGGTAATTGATGTCTTCTGAATTGTCAGCTTCTTCAATGCCGATAAATACAAGTAATCCCTGCTGAATGTCTGCTGTTTGCGCAGCATTTATGCTTACAGAGGCTTGGCTAACACGTTGAATGATAAGGCGCATTTACGCTTTCTTTTTAAATTGATTGATGGCGTTTACTGTAAAGTCGCTTAATACAAGTTTACCACTCATGCCGGCACGTTCAATTAATAACTTATCCCAGTTTTCAGTGCCTTGCCACATTACTTTTTTGAGCATCATCATGGCTTCGGGATTAGAGTTGGCTAATTTATCGGCCAATGTTTGAATGCCTTGATCCATTGCTTCTGTTGTAGAAAATAATTCAGCGTACAAACCTTTTTCTTTGGCCCATTGGGCACTTTGCCATTCGGTGGCGTTAATGGTTAACTGACAAAATGCTGAGTTGCCCACTTTGCGTTCAACTGCTGGTCCAACAACAAAAGGGCCAATACCTACGGCGAGTTCGCTTAATTTTACCGAAGCAGCTTCCGTTGCAAAAGTGTAGTCGGCTGCTGAGGCTATGCCCACGCCGCCACCCACGGCCTTTCCTTGCACACGGGCAATGATAAATTTTGGTGCCTTGCGCATGGCGTTAATGACTGCTGCAAATCCCGAGAAAAATTTTAATCCTGTGTTGATGTCTTTAATAGCGATGAGTTCGTCGAAGCTGGCGCCTGCGCAAAAAGCTTTATCACCTTCGCTTTTTAAAACGATCACTTTTACCTGCTCATCTTTGCCAAGTTTTTCAATTTCTGCAGCTAAATTTCTTAGTTGTGTTCCAGGCATGGAATTACTTTGCGGGTGAAAAAAAGTAATGCTGCCAATGCCATTGTTAATGTTTGATTTTACAAATGCTTCCATAATTGATGCCTTAAAGATATTCCTTTAATAAATATTCTATTTGTTTTTTTAGATATTTTCTTTGCATGGGATGAATTTGTTCCCACATAAAAAATTGTTGTCGGTAAAAGGTAAATTTTCCACTCGATTTGGTATAGATAAGTGCATAAACATTTGAGCCTTGGGCGTGGATGTTTTGTCCTGTTGGGAAATATATAAAATTCACACTATTTAGATTGATTAAGGAGGCCACTGCAATGCCTGCTCCAATTAAACTTAAAAGGTTTTGTTGTTTGTATTGTTGTTCATACAGCTGTTTTAAATTGGCACCCGTTCTAGTATATCCTGTAGGCACCAAAAATAAAAAACGATCGTAGTTAAGTTTGTCAGTTAGGCGGACAAAAACTTCATTGGCCCTGAATTTTTTGATGCTTTCTTTTTGGATGGCCAAGTTGATAATTTCAACAAAATCGCGTGCCATTAATTTGGCATCGGCTGTGTCGCTCACAAAATTGTTTTTTAAATAGGGCAATTTTTTGAGTGCCGATTTGGCGATTGAATCACAAATTAAATTGCTCATTCGACTTGTTGAATCATTGAACAAAGTGACATTGTTTTTACCGTAGGTGATAAAAGATGAGTATGTGCCACAATACACCGGGGCTTTTATGCGCGATAAATCTTCGTCGGGCTCGGTGACTAAAGTTTTGGTTTGCATGCATGAGGCAAAAATGGTCAGAACAAAACCAAATAGGAAATGTTCTGAGCGTGTAATCATCATGCGCTTCATTTGCTATTAGCGATTAAGCTAACATGGTAACTGGATTTTCAAGGAAACCTTTAAGGGTTTGCAAGAAAGCTGCACCTGTTGCGCCATCTACAGTGCGGTGGTCGCAAGCAAGGGTTAACTTCATCACATTGCCCGGCACCACGGCGCCATTTTTTACCACCGGTATTTGACGGATGGCACCAACGGATAAAATGCAGGATTCGGGTGTATTGATAATTGACGTAAATGATTCAATGCCAAACATGCCTAAGTTGGAAACAGTAAATGTATTGCCTTCCCAATCGGCCGGTTGTAGTTTTTTGTCTTTGGCTTTTTTTCCTAAATCTTTTGCTTCGGCAGCAATTTGGGTAAATGATTTTTGGTCGGCAAAACGAATCACCGGCACCAACAAACCATCTTCAACCGCCACTGCCATGCCAACATGAATGTGTTCGTAGCTGCGTATTTTATCGCCCAACCAACTGGTGTTTACTTTAGGGTGTTTGCGTAAAGCAGCGGCACAGGCTTTAATCACCATGTCGTTAAAAGATATTTTAGTGTCAGGGATGGCGTTGATGCTGTTGCGTGTGGCGATGGCATTGTCCATGTCGACTTCAATGTTTAAGACAAAACTCGGGGCGCCATTTGTGCTTTCGAGTAAACGGCGGGCAATGGTTTTACGCATTTGCGATACCGGTTCGTCGGTATATGATTCAGTACCTAAGGCCACAAAGCTTGATGATTTGCTTGCTGTGGCTATTGGTTGATAGTTTTCAATATCTGCTTTTGTGATGCGGCCGTTTTCGGCGCTGCCATGCACTTTGCTGAGGTCGATGCCTTTTTCTTTGGCCAATGCTTTGGCAAGTGGGGAGGCTTTGATGCGTGCATCTGAATTTTGAGAGTGGGTGGCTGAGCCAGTCGAAGCCACTGCCACAGCTTGTGTTTTATTTTCTTGTGTTTTAATTTCTTGTGCATTATTTCCGCTTGCACTAACCGAAGCCAAAATCGCTTGCACATCTTCTCCGCCTTTTCCTAAAATGGCTAACACGCTGTTTACCGCAGCACTTCCGCCCTCGGCAATACCTTGGTGCAATAAAATACCATCTTGAAATGATTCAAATTCCATCGTGGCTTTGTCGGTTTCAATATCTGCCAACAAATCACCGCTCTTTACTTTATCGCCAACTTTTTTGTGCCATTTGGCCACCACACCATCGGTCATGGTATCACTTAATTTTGGCATGCGAACAACTTCAACTCCGGCCGGGATAGCAACAACTGAACTTGTTGAAGAGGTTGCGTTCTCGGCAACTTTAGAAGCGACAGTTTTGGTTTCCGGGCTTGGACTTGCAGAAGCCCCGCCTGAATTTCCATTTAATAATGAAGCAAAGTCTTCACCTTCTTTTCCAAGTATTGCAATAATTGAATCAACAGGTACAGTTCCTTTTTCCGGTACGCCAATGTGCAATAAAACCCCATCCTGAAAAGATTCAAATTCCATCGTGGCTTTATCAGTTTCAATATCCGCCAACAAATCACCGCTCTTTACTTTATCGCCCACTTTTTTATGCCATTTGGCAATCACACCATCTGTCATGGTATCACTTAATTTGGGCATTCGTACTATTTCGGCCATTTTTATTTAAGATTTAAGATTTATATTTTTATAAAGATTTAAAATTCTAATTCTTTAATAGTCCATAAATCTAATTTTTAACTTCTAACTTTTAACTTCTAACTTATTCAATAATGTATGGATAATTCGGTTCCGCATAAACATCTTTGTACAATTCATCAACTTCGGGGTAGGGACTTTCTTCGGCGAATTGAACAGATTCATTGACGATGGCTTTTATTTTTTCTTCCATGGCTTCAATGCCCGCATCGTCGATCCAATTGTTTTTTTTGAGGCTAGCAATTACTTTTTCAAGTGGATCTTGTTGCTGGTATTCTTTCACCTCATCTTTGGAACGGTAGGTTTGGGCATCACTCATGCTATGGCCTTTGTAACGGTAAGTTTTCATTTCTAAAAAAGTAGGACCATCGCCTCTTCGGGCTCTGTTTACAGCTTCTTCCATGGCTTCGTGCACGGCTTCAACGTTTAATCCGTCAACGGGTTTGCTTGGCATATCGTAGGCTAAACCTAATTTCCACAAATCATGCACGTTCGAAGTTCTTTCAACCGAGGTACCCATGGCATACATGTTGTTCTCAACAATGAAAATTACAGGTAGCTTCCAAGTCATGGCCATGTTAAAAGCTTCGTGCAAAGCGCCCTGACGAACAGCGCCATCACCCATTGAGCAAACACAAACGTTATCGGTACCCAAGTATTTTTCGGCAAAAGCAATGCCGGCACCCAATGGTACCTGACCGCCCACAATACCGTGGCCACCCACAAAATTATGTTCCTTACTAAAAATATGCATACTACCGCCTTTGCCCTTGCTGCAGCCGGTTATTTTGGCATACATTTCGGCCATCACATATTTTGGATGCAAACCCAAACCGATGGGATGGGCATGGTCGCGATAGGCGGTGATGTGTTTATCGTCTTTTTTAGTGGCGCTTACAGTGCCTGCTACGATGGCTTCCTGACCAATGTACAAGTGACAAAAACCTTTGATTTTTTGCTGCACATATACCTGTCCGGTTTTTTCTTCAAAGCGACGCATTAACAGCATCGATTCGTACCATTTTAAATATTGTTCCTTGGTGAACTTTAGCTTTTTATCAGCCAATGCTTTCGTTGTTGCCATAAATGTTAAAACACAAAAATAACAGAAAAATGGATATTAAAGTAATATGATGATGATTGACAGTGAATTATATTTTAATGCCTAAATGCTTAATTTTTTCATTTTTTTTTGGGCGCCCGGGCGCGCTTTTCGCTGCAAGTCCTCGCCTTCGATACGCCTTCCTGTCGTAAGGCTACTCAGGCTCCGGGCTTTTCGCTGCAATCGCTGGCGCTCACGGTATCTTAATTGCGCGTTTTTATTGTTTCTTTTAGCTTTTTACAATTGAAATTTGCAGATTCTATTTACCTTGTAAAGTAAGTGTAATTCCAATCCATTTTTGTAAATTTATTCAATGAATAAAAAACCTAAATGAAAAAGCATAGCGTTTTATCAGTACTCGTAGTTGTAATTTGTTTTTCAGTTAAATCCCAAAATTGGTGTCCTTCTGGGGCAACTTGGTATTATCGTGTTGGTTTTTACGGCACTATTTCAGGCGTTGATGGTTTAATTACTTACAAATATGAATCAGATACGATTATTCAGAATTTGAATTGTAAAAAAATAAAAGGTGTATTTACAGGATATTGGTATGGCAAAAATTATCAATATGGTAGCAATCATTTTTATCGAAATTATTATACACGAGAAAGTAATCA
>JBAXXZ010000087.1:0-7781 GCA_037127575.1 Bacteroidota bacterium
CAGTGTAGACATGCCGTGAAAGCTTCGTTCATCGACATCCAAAATATGATTGGTATTGCCCGGGTTAATTAATAACCACCACGATTTTAGCATGCTGATGTTGTAGGCGTGACCAATAAAAATTGACGGCAAAAACATAAAACCCAGGTAAAAGATACACACATAAAACACCTCTTTAAAAAATCCTCTATAAATTAAGTAAGGGATAAAAACCAATGGAAACAATTTGATATTTATACCTATTGCCAAAATAATACTCCCTTTAATTGATTGGCCTTGATAAATGCTGTATAGGCCGTAGATACAGGTCCACAGCATTAAAATAGTAATTTGCGCATAATGAATGTTTTCATGCAAAAAACGAAATGAAAAAATTAGAACACCGGCTAAAAACCAAGTTTTTTGTTTGGAATTTAATTCTAAAAAAAATTTGCTTTTTATAAGCAGAATGACCAAGTGCACAAAGAGCATGAGGTTGAATATTAACCAGCAAAACTTAACCCAAAAAAAAGAAAGGGTATAAAAAGGTTTTAGAAGCATGGCAAACAACACAGAATAATAATAACTGTAATCGTCGTTGTATTTATGGTCGTAAATATTTAATCCCTTCCCCAGCTCACCGGCCGCCCACATAAAAATATAAAAATCTCCGTTGCCCTCTGCTTCAATCGAACAGTATATGATGGCAAGCATTATTAGTGCGAGGAAAAGTACCTTATTTTTGATGTTAATCATTCAAACAAACAGGAAATAAAGCTAAATTTAAGTTTTTAGATGCAAAGACAGCTCAAAATATTTTCGGAAAAGGTCATTTTTGAAATGCAATCTGCCAAATTTAAGCAATGGCTTTATGTTTATTTGATTTTTCGCGCTATCTATTGGTTAAACCAATACAATTTATTCTTTGGAAAAAATGCCCTTGTCTTTTCGAGCTTTCGCAACATGGGTAATTTCAAAGACTTAGCATTTATTTTGATGAATAGTCATTCAGATACCTTGGGCTACTATTTTCTGTTTTCATTAATGTTGCTTTGTGCTTTGGCCCTGTTTTTTCAATCCACCAGGTTATTTGCGGATATTTTCATATGGCTTTTGGTCATTAACTTGCACTATAAAATTTACGCTTCTCTCACGGGCGGTGATTACCTAATCAATCAATTGCTTTTTTTCAATATTTTTTTGGGATTAAAGTGGGCTCGCTTGCCGCAAAAATATCAATTTATCACAAATCTACTTCATAACGGTTCGGTATTAGCCATCATCACCCAAGTATGTTTGTTGTATTTTTTGTCGGGAATGGCGAAAATAGTTGATTTGAATTGGCAACAAGGGGATGCCTTAATCATTGTTGCAAAAGTAAACCAGTTTAAACTCATTGAAACCCCTCACCATCTATACATCAGCAAACTTGCGCTCATGCTTTTAAACTATCTAATATTGCTTTACCAAGTGTTGTTTCCTGTATTAGTATTCATCAATAAAATTAAAAAACCGATTTTGATTTTTGGCATTTGCATGCACCTTTACATTATCGCTTTTTTGGGCTTATTTTGGTTTGGCCTCATCATGATTATGACCTACATTTTCTTTTGGCCATTAAAATCAGCAACAAAATAAAACCTTATATTTACGCATGTTTACAAACGAACAATTAAAAGATCTAAATGATCGCAGTATCGCGTTAAGGGGGTTTCTTTGACTTCGATAGAAAGAAACACGATTTAGAATTATTAGAAGAAAAAACACTCGATCCTAGTTTTTGGAACGATTCTAAAGCAGCCGAAAAAGTTTTAAATGAGGTGAAGCAAATTAAAAGTTGGACTTCAGCCTATGAATTATTATCACGTGAAGTAGATGATTTAAACACCTTGTATGAATTTTACAAATCGGGCGATGCCAGTGAAGCTGAAACTGATTTAGAATTCAAAAACTGCCTGCATGATTTAGAAAAGATTGAATTCAAAAACATGTTGAGGGGAGAAGAAGACCACCTCAATTGCGTTTTACAAATTAACGCAGGGGCAGGTGGAACCGAAAGCTGTGATTGGGCAGGCATGCTCATGCGCATGTATTTAATGTGGGCAGAAAAAAACGGCTTTAAAGTATCAGAATTGGATTATAATGCAGGTGATGTTGCCGGTATTAAATCAATTTCATTGCAAATTGAAGGTGAATTTGCTTATGGCTATTTAAAAGGTGAGAACGGCGTACACCGTTTGGTTCGCATTAGTCCTTTTGATGCCAATGCCAAACGACATACCAGTTTTGCATCAGTATACGTTTATCCCATTGTTGATGATACCATCGAAATCGACATTAAGCCTGCTGATATAGAAATTTCAACATCACGTAGCGGTGGTGCAGGCGGACAAAATGTGAACAAGGTCGAAACCAAAGTTCAGTTATCACACAAGCCATCCGGCATTGTTGTGGTTTGTCAAGTAGAACGCTCGCAGCATGGCAACCGCGAAAGGGCCATGCAGATGCTGCGTTCGCAATTGTATGAATTAGAAATGCGAAAGCGCAACGAAAGCAAACAAGCTGTTGAAGACAATAAAATGAAAATTGAATGGGGCTCGCAAATTCGATCATACGTTTTGCACCCCTACAAAATGGTGAATGACCATCGCACCGAATTAAAAATTACAAACGCTGAGGCGGTTTTAAATGGTGATTTGGACGAATTAATTAAAACCTATTTAATGGCTTACGGAGGTATACACAAGAAATAATGAAACACAGCGTTCACGCAAAAAAACACTTGGGCCAGCATTTTTTAAATGATGCCAACATAGCAAACAATATTGCGCAAGCGTTATTGGAAAAGGATGCTCAAACGCCCATTGTTGAAGTTGGTCCCGGCACAGGCATATTAACTCAGTTCTTAATTCATCAGGCAAATTTTTTAGCACTGGATGTAGATACTGATTCGGTGGCATTTTTAAAAGAGAAGTATCCTAAACACAAAGATCAAATTTTAATCACCGATTTTTTGGAATGTGACCTGATAAAATTAGCCGGAAATAAATTCAATATCATTGGAAATTTTCCATACAATATTTCGAGTCAAATTATGTTTAAAGCTTTGGAACATAAAAACAATGTGGATTTTGTGGTAGGCATGTTTCAAAAAGAGGTGGCCATGCGATTGGCAGAAGGTCCGGGCTCAAAAGTATATGGCATTTTAAGTGTGTTATTGCAGGCCTATTACGATATAGAATATTTATTTACTGTGAACGCGAATGTTTTTACGCCACCGCCAAAGGTGCAAAGTGCGGTGATTCGTTTAACAAGAAACAAAGTTCAAAAACTTGATTGCGATGAAGTACTTTTTAAAAGCATTGTAAAAACAACCTTTAATCAAAGACGAAAAACCATTCGTAATTCAATCCGTTCGTTGTTTAACAATAATGAAATTCGTCATCCGTTATTGGATAAAAGACCTGAACAATTATCTGTACCACAATTTGTTGAGCTGACGAAATTTGTGGAACAAGAAGGCCTTCAAAAAGAGAATTAATGATTTAACTTTTAAGCAATTCAAAATCTTTCTTTAAACTGAATAATTTTATTGCTTTAAAGCGATTGTGCTTAAAAAACACAATAGTGAGTACCAATGCCTGAGTGGCATAAGAAAGTGAGGCGGCTATGCAAGCGCCGATGATTCCGTAGATATCAATAAAAAACCAAGCACTGATGATCGTGACAAACAAACCTGAAACATTTGCACTTAATTGAATTTTTTGCATGCCTTGCCCTGAAAAATAATGCGATAAAATGCTTGAGAAACTAATACAAAGTACACCGGGTGACAAACACAACATGACTGTTTTTGTTTCACTGAAATCCTTTCCCATTAAATAAATAAAGAAATTGGCTGGTAATACATACAACACAATTACACCTATCAAACTCAAAATAAAACAAAGTTTAGACAGCAACAATGTTAATTGGCCTTGGTTGATCGTGTCTCGTTTGTTTGCTACATGCGTTAATAAGAGTGGTGAAATGCTGGCACTAATCACCCATAAAGATTCAACCAAAGAAGTTGAACTGGCATAAACGCCAACCAAAGCTGCGGCTCCCAACAAATAATAATTTAATCTGTTGCTTAATGTATGCGACAAGTTTGCAACTTGATTCATAAATCCATTCGAAAGAATCTGTTTAAACTGATATTGTGCGCCATGTGATTTGCTGTGTTTTACAGTTAACCAAGTTGCAAGTGAAGAAAAAATTAGTGCAATTAATATCGAATAATAGAGTGCATCTAAGTAGGCTGAAAAACTATTTATGCCTTTTAGCATCACAAAATTGAATAAAAAAAACAAAAGACCAATTGGCTGAAGCACGGCCAATAAATTATACAATTTGATTTTTTCCTTCCCCAGCAAAATAATTAAATGAAATGCATGTAAAGAAAACAACATTGACAACAACAATACATGCATCAGCAATGTAAAATCAATAATCTTAAAAATAAACAAAAGCAAGTTACAGCCTGCGCATGCCATGGCAATCCAAAGAAGGCCGTAAGTATACACCTTTATCATATTTGCTTTTGGGATAAAGTAAATTAAGGTAGAGCCGCTGTATATTTCAACCACACTTTGAACAACGGCAATGTTTAAAATTAAAATCGACATTTGTCCAACTACTTCACTGCCCATTTGTTTTGAGGCAATTAACAACACACATAAATTAATCAAGGCCACGCCGGCCCGAGCAATAAATGATGTGATGATATTTCTAATCAAAATATTATTTGTTTAAAATGGCTTGTTTGTATATTTCGTCGAGTTGTTGACCAACTCGCTCGTAACTATATTTTTCAGCGAAGGCACGAAGGTATTGCGCATCAAACTGATTTGAATTAGCCGATAACTTTAAAATGGCCTCACACAATTGGTCTTCATTGTTTTTCTCAACCATCAATCCCAACTTATCATTCATGTAACTCGGGATAGCCCCTGCGTTGCTGGTGATAACAGGCTTACCGCAAGCCAAGGCTTCGATAATCACTAAACAAAATGTTTCGTAATGACTAAACATGATGAGGGCATTACTTACTTGAAGTGTTTGGATTAATTCGTCTCCCACCACTCTACCCATAAATTTGGTATTTGCCAAAATGCCCAATAATTCGGCAAGCGCCTTAAGCTCCAATTTGTTATCCCCTTCACCGATAATAACCAATTCCATGTTTGAATTTTGTTTTAATGCCTGCTGAAAGGCCCGCAAAATACCGCTCACATTTTTTTCCCTTTCAATCAATGAAGAGATATGCACCAATTTCAATCGGCCATCGCTTGGTGCAAGTTTCGGAAAAAAGCGATGCACATCCACCACATTGGGCACAACTTCATAATCACCTTTTAAACCATGTGCCAACATTGCTTCTTGCAAATACAAACTGGTGGGCATAATTTTTTTGGCTTGTGCAACTATTTTTTGGGTGAAGTATTTTAATAGAATGCCTTTATAATTTCCGTCTTCCATTGTGTAACCCGACCAATTTTCATTTAACACAAAAGGAATGTGGTATTTCTTGGAAAGATTTAAAACGCCGATGCCCGCCGGCATTGCAACATTTAATTGAATTAATTGAGCTATGCCTTTTTTTTCTATTAAGTGTAAATAAGCCACTTCATAGGCTTTCATCAGACGTTTCATTTTAAGCCATTGGCTAATGAATGGCAATTTGGATTTCACTTTTTGATAATATGCAGTGATTGTATAAATCAGATCATCATTAGATTCAACCAACTCTAAATTACTTGTTAATGTTTCATCAGAACACACATGAATCACACTCACTCGGTTGTGTTTGGCTGCTGCTTTGGCCATGTAGGCGTTAAATACACCGTGTGTGGGGTTGTTTCTGTTTGGGTACCAAGAAGAAATAAAAAGAATATGTTTTTGTGTATTCAACAGCTAAGATTGAAACGAAAATACCGAGTTAAAATTGTTGGATAGGATGAAAAAATGGAGATGATATTATTCTCTGTTAATGGTTACTTCCATTAAAAACATTGATCGAATATCATTAATTTTTTCAAAAACAACGCGTAATTTGTTGCCGCTTTTCATGCCAATGGTGATAAAACCCAAACCGGCGCCTCCTTTTTCGCTTAATTCGTTGTTTTCTAAATGCTCGAGGTAGTATGTTTTTAACTCTGCAGGGTCATTAAAAGAGTTGATTCTTTCGATGTGTTTAGAAATTTTTTCAATGGCAGCATTTGCAATTAAATTTGCACCAATCATTTTTACTTGTTTTTCGGTACAATACAGAATAAAAAAATTGTGTTTTTCATCATTATTATCCTTAAAACCATGAATAAACATGTTTTGTAAGGATTCAATTGAAATGAAAAATATTTTTTTAATGGCTGTTTTTGAAAGATTTTTCGACACAATTTTACTTTCAATTTCAGTCTCAAGCTTAGAGATGGTTTCCGAATTTAGCACACCATCGTATGCCAAAAGCAATTCACCGGCTTGGTTAGCCAACTCAACACTTTGATGAAAGTGATCAGCGAAAAATTGATCGTCGATATTTGTTTTTTGATTCACTATTTAAATAAGCCGTTTAATTCCGCATCAATCATACGAATCACTTTACCTAAATCTTCCTTGTTTTCACTAAAATTCACATCATCAACATCCACTACCAATATTTTACCTGATTCATATGAAGTGTGCCAAGCTTCGTAACGCTCGTTTAATCGTTTTAAATAATCTAAACGGATGCTGTTTTCATAATCGCGTCCGCGCTTTTGAATTTGTTTCACCAAGGTAGGAACACTGGCTCTTAAGTAAATGATTAAATCCGGGGCTTTGATTAAGCTCTCCATTAATTTAAAAAGTGAGAAATAATTATCATAATCGCGCGTGGTCATTAAACCCATGGCATGTAAATTTGGCGCGAAAATATAGGCGTCTTCGTAAATGGTTCTATCCTGAACAACAGTGTGTTTACCTTTACGGATTTCTAAAATTTGACTAAAACGGTTGTTTAAAAAATATACCTGTAAGTTAAATGACCAACGTTGCATATCTTCATAAAAATCATTCAAATAGGGATTATCATCAGCATCCTCGTAGTGTGCATGCCATTTATAATGTTTAGCCAGAAGTGAAGTGAGTGTTGTTTTACCAGATCCAATGTTACCTGCAATCGCAATGTGCATACCTTTTATATAAATATTAGCCTAAATTAAAAAAATAACTTACAAAAAGCAAAATTTAATTGTCGAATTAGCTAAATATTTCGATGAAGCCGAAATAAAGCTAGATTAATGGCTTATCCTTTTCATAGCACTTGCAGATATCTTCAATGCTCTTAAAAGAAGGTTCGAATTGGTACTGCAGCGTTTTTAATACCTTATGGTTGGAGTATGTTTGCTGATTAAAAGCTGAATGAATGATGGCTTTGGTGATTTTGGCCGGTTTATCTATTACAAAGGCTACCAGTGATTCTGCAATCCATGCCAATCTTAAAAATGCCCGATTTACACGAATAGTTGGGACGTCTCTTTTGAAATTTTTTTGAATATGGGAGAATATTTCTTTGTATGTATAGTTGCCCTCCGTTAGAATAAATCTTTGGCCAAAACTTTTGTTTTTCACCAATAAAAGCATACAAGCGGCAACATCTTTGGCCGAAACATAGGCGGTTTTGCCTGGCGGGTAAAATTTATTGCCTTTATAACAGGTGTCGAAAATTCGGGCGCTACTTTGATTCCAAAATACCGGCGATAAAATCACCCCGGGATTTACAA
>JBAXXZ010000088.1:0-7766 GCA_037127575.1 Bacteroidota bacterium
CCTTTTGCCGGTGGAGTGGCTGCACCAGATTTTGCAGGAGGTAAAGGTTTAATGCCACCTGTTCCGGGGCCACCTACGCCAGGAATTACTGCTAAAGGCATAGAATCGAGTTTCTTTTTAACCAATGATAAGATATTGTCGCCCATTTCGCTATAAAGTACAGCGGTGGATTGAGGCGAAGTATCGAGCACATATTTGTAACCGTTTTCTTTGGCAACTGCTTCAATGCCTTTTTTCGCTTTTTCCATGATAGGAGCGGTTAATTCGGCTTGTTTACGCTTGTATTCCGTTTCAGCTTGGCGTTGAAACTCTTGAATGCGGGTTTGCAATTGTTGTAAATCTTCTTGTTTATTCTTTTTGATCATTTCGCTCATGGTCGGCTCTTTTTCGAGATAGTCTTTGTATTTATTATCCATCTCGGTTTGCATGGCCACCAATTCTTGTTCAAGGCCTTTTAAGAAATTTTGAGCAGCCTCAGTGGCTGTTTTGGTTTCAGGCATTAAACTAATTAAGGAATCATAGCTTAGGTGCGCTATTTTTTGTGCATGCGCAAAAGTTAAACAGCCAACAGCTCCAATAGTTAATACGAGTTTTTTAATTGATTTCATCATTTTTTGGTTTGTTTATTTTTTCAAAGGTTTCAAATTTACTTTTTATATCCAAGGTAAACTAATACTTCATCACTTTTATCATATTTACTGTTGGCATAAAGAATTGATACTTGCCCGCTTTTATCCAAGATAAATCCTAGGGCATTTTTTTCGGCAATCACTTTAATTGCGTTGTATACTTTGTCTTGAATGGGTTTAACCAATTCTTGTCTTTTTTTATAAAATTCGCCATCAACCCCAAAGCGTTGTTTTTGTAAATCTTTTACTTCCTTTTCTCTGGCCGCAATTTCCCCTTCACGTTTCTTTTTCATTTCTTCTGTAAGCAATATGGCATCGGCTTGATAGGCTTTGTTTAGTTTTTCAACTTCGGCATATTTGTTTTCGATTTCCTTTTGCCAATTCATGCTGGTTTTATCTAATTCACTCTGTGCGGCCTTGTATTCAGGTATTTGGCTCATGATATAATCGGTATCAACGTAACCAAATTTAGCCGCTTGGTTTTGAGCAAAACCGAAAGCGCTTGAAGCTAAAATAGAGATGGCAATTAAAGCGGTTTTCATTTTTATAATATTTGAATTAGTCATAAAACGTGCCAATTTAGGAGTTATGCCCATATTAACATTTTTTGTTAAAGTTCACCCAGTGTTCCGCCAATTGTAAAGTGAAATTGGCCTTTACCGTTACCGTTGGAGGCATCTTTTACACCATTGACGTTAATGCTGTCGAAGCCCCAACCATAATCGAGCCCCAATAACCCAAACATTGGCAGGAAAATTCTTAAACCAATACCTGCGCTGCGCTTAACTTGAAAGGGGTTAAATTGTTTAAAGTTCGCCCAAGTGTTTCCGGCTTCTGCAAAACCTAAAATGAAGATGGTGGCTTGAGGGTTTAAACTTACAGGGTATCTTAGTTCCATTGTATAACGCGCACAAATAGGGTCGCCTACGCTTGACGACACTGTATTGTCCTTATAACCCCTTAATGCAATGATTTCACGGGCTACGAAGTTTTGGAAACCGCTTAAGCCGCTACCGCCCATGTAAAAACGCTCAAAAGGAGAGTAACCCACATTTTTGTTGTAATAGCCCAAGAAACCATAACCCACTTTAGTTCTTAATACCAAATTGCGGGCTTCTTTGCCTTCTGCCGCTTTTTTGTTGGTTAATTGCGTGAACCACTCAGCAGTGATTTTATATTTTTGATATTCCACAAACTTGTAACGTTGTTCAGGTGATAGTTTGGTATAATCTTTTCCGTTTAACAAAGAGTATGGTGGGGTAAATTGTCCGCTAAACACAAAGTTTGAGCCTTGTTTTGGGTAAATTGGTTGATCAATGGAGTTACGAGAAATGTTGACGCCCAAATTTAAATCGTTGGCATAACCGCTTCCAAACACAAACACATTGTTGTAATTGGTTAGTTCATAATAGTTATAACTTAAATGTGAAAACATACTGAAGAAATTATCCGGCCATTTTAATCGACGGCCCAAGCCAATTGAACCACCAATAATGGCCATGCTTGAACGATTTGGATTAGCCACTTTAAGCCCTTCGGTGGTGATGTATTTCGATTGCCCGGTGCTGTTAAGTAAGGTGTGAAATAAAGACACGCTGAGGGTATTTGGTTTTTTGCCGCCTAACCATGGTTCAGTAAATGAAAAGTTATAACTCTGATAATAAATACCATTAGTTTGTGCACGGATACTGAGGCGTTGACCGTCGCCACTTGGCAGAGGCCTCCAAGCAGAACGCTTAAACATGTTTCGGGTTGAGAAATTGTTAAATGTAAGTCCAAGTGTACCAATAACACCCAATCCCTTTTGCGTGCTAGAGCCTGCAATATAGGAGCGGCCGCCCCAACCACCGCTTAATTCAATTTGATCGCTTGGTTTTTCTTCAACGGTATATTCAATGTCCACAGTTCCATCAGCGGCATTTGGTGTTGGCACCACATTTAATTTTTCGGGATTAAAATAACCCAATTGTGATAATTCGCGGTTGGTACGGATAATGTCGGAACGGCGAAACAACTGCCCGGGCCTTGTGCGAATCTCCCTGTAAATTACATGGTCGTTTGTTTTATCGTTTCCTTTTATGGTTATTTTGTTAATGGTTGCTTGTTTGCCTTCGTACATCAATACATCAAAATCAATGGTGTCATTGTGCACATTGCTTTCTTGCTGATTCACTTGAAAAAATAAATAACCATCATCCAAATACAAACTCGACACATCAAATCCATTGGGGTTCATGAATAATTTTTGTTCCAATTTGCTTTGGTCGTAAACATCGCCCGCATGTATGTTTAGCACCGTGTCGAGTTGACCGCTACGGTATTTTGTATTACCGAACCAGGCAAATTTTCCAAAATAATAACGGTGACCCTCTTCTATTTTTACATCAATGGCCACGCGGTTGTCGCTCACAAAATACACTGAGTCTTTTACCACTCGCGCATCGCGATAACCTTTGGCATTGTATTTTTCTGCAATGGCAGGCAAGTCTTTTTTCAAATTGTCTTCCAAATATTTTCCGGAGTTAAACGGATTGAACCATCTGAATCGTTTGCTGTCGGAAAGTTTGCGGCGTAATTTCCAAGACTTAAACACTGTATTGCCAATGATGTTTACTTGTTCAATGCGCACTTTGCGGCCTTTGGTTACTTTAATGGTTAAGATGGTGTGCGGTGTTTTTGTGCTGCTATCGCGGGCCTGAATGATGTCAACTTTGTTAAAATAAAAACCTTTGTCTAAAAAATAATCATTCACCGTATTTTTAATAGAGCCAATCATGTAATCGGTTACCACTTTTTCTTTTAATAAATGAATGCGATTTCTAATGTCGTCGGCCTCACCTCTGCGCACATCGCCTTTAAACGAGAACTTGGTTAGTCGCGGCCTTTCAACCACATGAATATTTAAATAGATGGCATTCTCTACAATTTTTTCTTGTCGAATTTGAATGTCTTCAAACAAACCTTGTTTCCAAAGTTTTTTAATGGCGTCTTGAATTTTATCGCCCGGGATAGAAATTTCGTCGCCCTCGCTCAAGCCTGATAACAAACTAATCACGTTTTTATCTGTAAAATCTGCACCGGTAATTTGAATGGCCGCAATTTTGTATTTCTTTTTATTCTTGGCAGTTTCTAAAAATAAACTATCGCTACTTTGTGAATAAGCAATACAAGCAATGATGCTGAACAAGAAGGCGAGACGCATTTTTATTCTCATTGCAGATGGTTTAGTTGTTCGCTGGTTTGCCCAAAACGGCGTTCGCGGTTTTGATAAGAAAGGATGGCTTTATAAAACTCGTCTTTTCTAAAGTCGGGCCAAAGCACATTGGTGAAATAAAATTCTGCATAAGCCAATTGCCATAATAAGAAATTGCTGATTCGGTGTTCTCCACTAGTACGAATCATTAATTCGGGATCAGGGAAACGATTGGTGTTGAGGTTTTGGGCAATAAGATTTGAATTAATTTCGCTAATGTTTAGTTTGTTTTCTTTAACTGAGGAAGCAATTTTTTTAACGGCCTCAATAATTTCCCACTTACTTGAATAACTCAAGGCCAAGATGAGTGTTACAGTGTGATTGTTTTTGGTAATATCAATTGATTCTTGTAGTTCTTTTTGGCAGGATGCGGGCAGACTTTGAATATCACCAATCACATCTAATTTCACCCCTTTACTGTTGAGGTTAGGCGTTTCCATGCTGATGGTGCTTACCAACAGTTCCATTAAGGCATCCACTTCATCTTTTGGGCGGTTCCAGTTTTCGGTGCTAAAAGCATAAAGCGTTAGGTATTTTACCCCAATCTCGCCACAGGCTTCAACAATTTCACGTACTGAGTTAACGCCTTCGTGATGACCAAAAATTCTGTCTTCGCCTTGCTGTTTTGCCCAACGGCCATTACCATCCATAATAATGGCAACATGCTGAGGAACATTGAGTTTGTTAATAGACAGCTTTAAATCCATTTTTTAGGTGTTGGGCAAAGATAAACAAATACTAAAATGAAGGACGGTTGATACGTTGCTTTTTAGTTTTTTAACAGCAAATAAGGGATAAGGCAAAGGCTAAAAGAAAAAACGACATCAATATACCTGTGTGCCAAATGCCGGGGCACTTGCTATGAGTGCGTTTGCGTTGTTTGAACATTAACTTGTGTGATCGGCCACAATCACCCATTTGCCATCGATTTTTTGCCAAAGCAGCGTGAAATGCCCTGCAGCAGGCTTTTCTTTTATCAACTGCCATTTACCGATTACATAAATAGATGTTGGCGAAAGTTGTTTTGTGTATTCAATAGCAAAATGTAAGGCGCCCATGCTGTTTTTATCGGGATAGCTTTTTAAATAATTGTCAAGTGTTTTTTGCCAGCCGTAAGTAATGCCTTTACTACCTATAAACATTAAGCTATCGTTATTCCAATAATACTTCATGAATTCCGGAATGTTTCCGTTGTTCCAACTTTTTTCCTGCTCAATCATAATTTTTAATACAGCAGGAACATTGTTTTGTGCATGAACGAAGAAAGTACAAAACACCAAAAAACCCATAAATATTTTTGTCATGATTTAAAATTAATCAAAATATGATACCTTTGTACTTCGTTCTTTAAAAACACTTATTAAGAAAAGCTGAGGGAAACGCCCTGAGAAGCTTTACCAACCCTTTAATTTAATTAAGAATTAAAAATTAAGATTTAAAAATTGCAGTCAATTTTTCATTTTTCATTTTTCATTTTCAATTTTTAAAAGAAGGTGGGAATTCGTCTCGTTCATATAACGAGAAAAATAAGTCGGAGACAATTAGTAATACATTAATTTATAAATACACACTAATCCCTTCCGAACAAACACGGAGGGGTTTTTTATTTTATGAGCACAATACAACAAGAACTGGAGAAAAGAGTTTTGGTGATTGATGGCGCCATGGGCACCATGATTCAACAGTACCATTTGGAAGAAAAAGATTACCGTGGCGACCGATTTGCTAATTGGCAAAAGGACTTGAAAGGAAATAACGATTTGTTATCGATCACACAACCACAAATCATTAAAGCCATTCACAAAGAATATTTAAAAGCTGGCGCCGACATTATTGAAACCAATACTTTCAGCGGCACCACCATTGCCATGGCTGATTACGACATGCAAGCACTGGCGTATGAATTAAATTTTGAATCTGCTAAAATTGCAAAAGAAGCTGTTGCAGAATTTAAAAAAGAATTTCCTGAATTTGCCTCAACCCCAAGATTTGTAGCCGGATCCATTGGCCCTACAAACAAAACATTGTCATTATCCCCAAACGTAAACGACCCTGGTTACAGGGCTGTGAGTTTTGATGAGATGGTGATAGCCTATGAAGAACAAATAAAAGGATTGATAGAAGGCGGCGCCGATTTAATTTTAATTGAAACGGTTTTTGATACTTTAAACGCAAAAGCAGCGTTGTTTGCTGTGCAAAATTATGGTCAATCTATTCAAAAGAAAATTCCTGTTATGGTATCGGGCACAATTACCGATGCCAGTGGGAGAACTTTATCGGGACAAACCACAGAAGCCTTTTTAAATTCAATTTCACATGTTGATTTATTAAGCGTGGGATTAAATTGTGCATTGGGGGCCAAAGACATGCGGCCTTATTTGGCCGAGTTATCAGAGAAAGCACCGTTTTTTGTGAGTGCTTATCCTAATGCCGGCTTGCCAAATCAATTTGGCGAATACGATCAAGATGCCCATGAAATGGGACATCAAATAGAAGACTTTTTAAAAGCAGGCTTTTTAAATATAGTTGGTGGTTGCTGCGGTACCACGCCAGCGCATATTCAGCGCATTGCTGAAATTGCAAAAGACGCAAGTCCGCGTAAAAAGCCTAGGCCCGATGATTTAATGCACCTGAGTGGCTTAGAGCCATTAACCTTAAGACCTGAAAGCAATTTTTTGAATATTGGCGAACGCACAAATGTTACAGGTTCAAAAAAATTTCTGCGATTAATTAAAGAAGGAAGTTTTGAAGAAGCTTTGTCGATTGCCAGAGAGCAGGTTGATGGTCGGGCCCAAGTAATTGATGTGAATATGGATGAAGGCATGTTGGACAGTGAAGCCAGCATGACCAAATTTTTGAATTTAATTGCTGCTGAGCCCGACATTTCGCGCGTGCCCATCATGATTGATTCTTCTAAATGGACTGTGATTGAAGCCGGATTAAAATGTGTACAAGGCAAAGCCATCGTGAATTCAATTTCATTAAAGGAAGGCGAGGCAAAATTTATTGAACAAGCAAACAAAATAAAACAATATGGCGCAGCTGTTATTGTGATGGCCTTTGATGAAAAGGGCCAAGCCGATTCATATAACAGGCGCATTGAAATTTGTCAGAGAGCATATAATCTATTGGTGAATAAAGTGCATTTTGTGCCACAAGACATTATTTTCGATCCGAATATTTTTCCGGTAGCAACCGGCATGGAAGAACACCGCCTAAACGCACTTGATTTTTTTAACGCCACCAAATGGATTAAAGAAAATTTGCCATTTGCAAAAGTGAGCGGAGGCGTAAGCAATGTGTCGTTTTCATTTAGAGGAAATGATCATGTGCGTGAGGCCATTCATTCAGTGTTTTTGTACCATGCTATTAAACACGGCATGGATATGGGGATTGTAAATCCATCGCAATTGGTGATTTATGATGAGATTGATAAAACACTGCTTAGCTTGGTAGAGGATGTTTTATTGAACCGCAGAGCAGATGCAACCGAGAGATTGGTTGATCATGCCGAATCATTAAAAGGCATTGTGAAGGAAAAAAATGAAGTGGATGAAGCCTGGAGATCTTTAGGTGTAGAAGAAAGATTAAGCCATGCTTTGGTGAAAGGCATTGTTGAATTTATAGATATTGATACTGAAGAGGCAAGACAAAAATTGGGAAGACCTTTGCATGTGATTGAAGGGCCATTAATGGCCGGCATGAATGTAGTTGGTGATTTATTTGGCAGCGGAAAAATGTTTTTGCCACAGGTGGTTAAAAGTGCGCGCGTGATGAAAAAAGCAGTGGCCTATTTGGAACCATATTTGCAAGCAGAGAAAGAAAGCAATCGACTTGCTGGTATTGTTGGCAATGGCAGAAGTAATGCCGGAAAAATATTATTG
>JBAXXZ010000089.1:0-7709 GCA_037127575.1 Bacteroidota bacterium
AACCGAAGCCGGATTGATGGCAGAGTTAGATATTTTAACGTGGTATTGGTAATAATTTTCTGCTTCACTTAAAGTATTGTCTTTATTCACATCCTCAATATTCGGCAATGTGGTTGCACCAGTTGGATAATTGCCGCCCTTTGGATTGGCATTGTTATATTGCGACTCGGTTGGTGAATTACCTTCGGGATTGTTGTAACGCGAATATCTTCTGAGTGTTTTAAATTGTGCAGCATCATAATCATCGCCTCTAAAAAAGTGGTATTTGTCGGTGGAAGGATCGTTTAAAAAGTTTTTGATAGCCAATGCGTTTTGGTCAAAAGCGCCTGCATTGGAAGCGGCTGCCAATTGTGTTTTAAAGCGGTCTCTTTCATCTTCATCACTTAAACCATCATAACCCACATCTTGCAAAGGCCTATCGTTATTGTCTTGCGAAAAGGCATTGATGATTGGCGGCAACACCGGCACATTGGCCACGGCATTTGTATCTACTTTTAAATTACTTGAAAAAGATGAATTGCCCGGGATACCATTCTCGTATACCATTCTGCCATCCTTTACAATGTCTTCTGAAATATTACCCAAATCAAAATACAAATCACCCGATGGTAAACTATTGGCATCAAAACTTGAGTCGGTTTCTGAATTATAATCTTCGTTATAAGGATCCATCATCCAAAATTGGATGTACTCTACATTGGCCGATTGAAAATCGTTGGTTTCCAAGCGGCGCATAATACCGCCCCATCTGGTTTTGGGTTGATTTAATGAGCCATCCTTAATGATGCCTTTCGACAAACCGCTAATGGGGTTTACATCGTAGTTGTATGGTCCGCGTTCGTTCGGGTAAAACAATAAATCCAACATCGGTAAAACAACCTGCTGACCGTTAGGTGGAATTTTTCCGGGAAACAATTCAGTTTCAAACACCTGACGCCACATGTTGTTAGAAAAGAGTTTTTTTGGTTGGTAATAATCAGGTGTAGTACCGCCTTGCAATCGTGTAAACATGGCATCTACATTGTACCAATTAAAACGTGCGCGGTTAATGCCCGGTTTAACACCATCTTTAGATGCTTCAGGAAACAAAGACGTTTGCCCTTGGGGTACACTGGCCAATACCCATGAACTAGCGCCTTTAATGTCGATCAAGGCCACCGACCCTTCAAAATCATCGATATAAGAGTTACCGCCGTTTTTACTGATGGCTTTGGCATTGCCAGGAAATAATTTTGCAATTTCACCGCGGGCGCTGATGCTGCTCATTTCTTTGGTACTGTAAAATGGCAACTTATCTATTAAACGGGTTAAAAATGGGGCTTCTGATCTGTAAGTAAAATCTGTTCCAACAATTGAATTGCTCACGGGCTCTTCACCTATGGCAACTTTTGCAGTAATTGGCCGTTCACTAAAATGCAATAAGGTACTCCCAATGGTTAAGTTACGGCCTGCCTTGTAATCAAGTCGTGTGCCTATTAAATTCTTTTGCTGAACACTAAATAGTGAATTGCTTTCCAATGATACTTTGATGGTGGCACCGGAGTTTAATATCCCATCATTGATAATTTTCACGCGGCCCAAATTGTAATCCACTTGGTAATCAATATTTTCGGCAAGCTGAACTCCGTTAGCGGTCACCACCACAGCACCCTGCGGTATATTAAGTGCATTTAATGCAATTTCGGAGCCTGAAGAAGAGCGATAAGACCCTTTAATTTTATAACGGTTTTTGTTTTGAACAAAAGTAGCGGCCACCTTGGTTGAATCATATAATTCGGTAAAGATGTAGCGATTGACATCGGGAAAATCAGCATCAACAAACTTTTTGGCTAAACTTCTGCCAAAAGGTTCTACAGTTGGAAAGTAGGCTCTACCGTTAACTTGGGAAATAGTGAAGCCATTCACAAAATCATACACGCCATCCGGGTAACGATCACCGTTCACACTTAACTTATCACAGTTTAATACTTTTATTAATTGCTGTCCGTTTACCAAACCGGAGGCCGAACCTGCAGGAATATATGGCACGTCAACACCTGTTTCGATGTTGTTATAATACACATCCAATTTAAAATCTTGCTGGTTAAGGTTATATGCGCCCAAAGAATAAACGTTTTTCATCATCAATTTCCAAACGGGTTGACGCACATTTACCACGGTACTCTTTAGTAATTTGGTAACAATTAATTGTTTGTTATCCGGAACGTTATCGCTGAATTCACCTACTTGAAAAACCTTTCCGCCATAGGTAAATTGGTAAGAAACGGCAAGTGCTTGATCGTTGTTTAATTGCTGGTTTAATGAAATATAACCCAAACGCGCATTGTAAGTAAACTCTGTGGCGTTTAACCGACGTGCATTTCGAATGATATTAAAATCGCGGCTACCCATCATAAACACACTGTCAGGATTATAAATATTAATGCCCCTGTTGCGAGATGAAAGATTAGAAGACACAATATCAATGTTGCGGTCTAATAACAAACCATTTAAGGTGTTTGTCATCATAGCGTACAAATTGTTGGCCTCGTTGCGGGGCACACTATCGAGCGGAAAATTATCCTGCAAGGCCAAAGAATTGGTAGACGCAGGCACACCGTGTAAAGCCGGCTTGTAAGCAAAGGCGGTGTCTTCGGCCAAATCTTCAAAAGCCACAACATTGCGCGTTTGTTCGGAACTTCCGTTTATTCCCAACAAGTAAACCTCCACCTTGGTAATCATAATAGGAGTTGTAATCACCGGAATGGTTGTCATCCATGAATCGTATTTCTCTCTAAAATAATGGGATATAAAAAAGTGTTTGTTGCTTTCGTAATTATCTGCTCCTAAAGTAAATTGTTGTGATTGCGCACCTCCCTGAACCGTTATCTCTTGTTTTTTTCCTTTTTGTTGCGAGAAAACTGTGGTGGCAGTTAATTTTCCGAATTGTAATTGGGTTTTAAATCCAAACAAAGTTTGACTTCCAGAAATGAGTGAGCTGTTTAAAGGCAAAGTCACATTCCCCGCTTCAATTTTTTTAATGATTTCGTCCTCATAACCGGTGTAATCCATTTTCACCTGGTTTTCCCAATCAAATGATGCCTCGGTATTGTAATTGGTTGTGACTTTTAGCTTATCCCCAATTTTTCCAATTAAGTTTAATTGGATGCGCATATTAAAATCGAACATGGTGATTTTTTGCTGGCGCTGTGGTATTGAAGGATTCAAATTTTTATTATAATTCAAACCGAAAATTAATTCGGCCGTTCCTGTTGGTTTAATATCAACGGTGTTGCCGCCAAAAATTCGATCAAATAATTCACTGTTTACCTGCAACTTGGGAATCATGCCCTTGCGCGGCTTAGAATTCAATTCATCAGAAGCAACCCTTGAACGCCAATATTCACGCATCTGTTTGTGAAACACATAATCGCGGTATTCTTTTTGGGTCATGTAGGTTTCAGGACGGTACTCCAAATTGCCCACATTTTGTTTTACATCATAGTTACCGGATTTTGGATCGTACGTAACTGTGGTTTTAATGTTTTCGGGGTTTTCGAGATACAGCTTCGATTTTGGAGCTACAAAAGGCCGTTTGCCGTCGTTGTCGGGGAATTCGTAAATTAATTCGGGCTTTTCAGTTTCAGGGCTATCGGGAGGAAGAACCAAACGGCTTTTATACACCTCACTTGATTTAATGGAAGGCAAATCGTTACTCGGTTTGGTAACAAGGCCCATTAAACAAGCCGTTGTGCTCGTTAATACTGCAAAATTTATCAGTGTATTTATTCTCACCGAAGGCTTATAGGTTTTTTAAGGCTGCTTTTATTAAGTTTTCTACGTTATCGGTACTTGTGCCTTGCTGTTTGATGGCCTTTTCGAGACCCCTCTCTGCGGCCATCTTTGGAAAGCCAAGTGTTACCAAAGCCATTAACGCTTCCTCCCTGGTTTTATTGTATGAAGTGGCCATGATTTGCGAGATTCCGCCCTCATGTTTGCCCATTTTTCCTTTTAAGTCAACCACAATGCGCTGAGCCGTTTTATCCCCAATGCCTTTGATGCTTTTTAGTAGGGTAACATTGGCTGTATTGATAGCGGCTGTAATTTCTTGGGCACTAAGGCTCGACAGCATCAACAGGGCACTGGCGCCTCCTACCCCACTCACCGATATCAGTTTGCGAAACAAATCACGCTCTTCTTCGTCGGCAAAACCGTAATACTTGGGATTGTCGTCGCGTATGTACACACTTTCCACAAAAAGTTTTGCTGTTGGCGCATCGCCCAATTTGGAAGAAGTTTGCAAGGAAATGTATAGCCCATAACCAATGCCATTGGCTTCAATAACCAAGTATGCAGGGCTTTTAGACGCGATGGTGCCTTTAATAAAATGAATGAGGGACATGGTAATTACTTTTTGTTTTGAGCATCTACCACCGCAATGGTAATCATATTCACAATTTCACGAACACTCGAACCTAGCTGCAATACGTGTACCGGCTTGTTAAGACCCATTAATACAGGACCAATGGCTTCTGCACCGCCCAATTCTTGCATTAATTTGTAGGCAATGTTACCTGAGGCAAGATTAGGAAAAATGAAAGTATTTACACTTTTATCGACCAAGGTGCTGAATGGAAATTGTTCTTTTAATAAATCATTATTGATGGCAAAATTGGCTTGAATGTCACCATCCACAACCAATCCGGGATAATTTTTGTGTAAGATACCCACTGCTTTGGCCACTTTTGCAGGGATTTCGCCCGGTGCTGATCCAAAGTTGGTGTACGACAGCATGGCCATACGAGGGGCCACGTTAAACTGTTTCACTTTGTTGGCGGTAAGCACTGCTATATCAGCGAGTTCTTCGGCTGTTGGATCAACGTTCATGGTGGTATCGGCAAAAAAGAATGGTCCTTTTTTAGTCACCATAATGTACAAACCCGCTACCTTGCTAACACCCGGAAGGGTATCAATAATTTCAAGGGCCGGTTTAATGGGTTGACCGTATTTTCGGGTTAAACCACTGATCATGGCATCAGCCAAACCGGTTTCAACCATCATTGCGCCAAAATAATTTCTATCGCGCATTAATTTGCGTGCATCAAATTGCGTTAAGCCACGGCGTTGACGGCGTTGCCATAACAAATCACCAAATTCATTGCGTTTATCTTCATTTTCGGTTAAAGGATCAATGATTGGCATGTCAGCAATTTCAATGAAGTTTTCAGCCGCAATTTTTAAGATTCTTTTTTTATCACCCAATAAAATTGGTTTGGCAATACCCTCGTCGCGCACTACCTGTGCGGCTTTCAGAATCTTATAATTATCAGCTTCAGAAAATACAATGCGTTTAGGATTTAATTTGGCTTTATCGGCCAAGCTGCGCATCAATTTATTGTCTTTTGCCAAGCGGTTTTCAAGCTCGGTTTTATATGCTTCCCAATCTGCAATTTTATGCTTGGCCACACCACTATCGCAAGCAGCTTTGGCTACAGCTGATGACACTGCTGAAATGAGGCGGTTATCAATGGGTTTAGGAATGATGTAATCGGTACCAAAACTTAAATTTTTTGAACCATAAGCCAAGTTCACATAATCCGGTACCGGCTCTTTTGCCAAGGCAGCAATGGCCATGGTAGCGGCCAATTTCATTTCTTCGTTGATGCAAGTGGCACGAACATCCATGGCGCCTCTAAAAATAAAAGGGAAACCCAATACGTTATTCACTTG
Source organism: Bacteroidota bacterium (assembly GCA_037127575.1). Taxonomy (GTDB): domain Bacteria; phylum Bacteroidota; class Bacteroidia; order B-17B0; family Aurantibacillaceae; genus Aurantibacillus. The sequence goes on from JBAXXZ010000089.1 coordinate 5,710, forward strand.
ATTAGGATGATCGCTACGGCCTGTGGCCACAATGATATCAGGACGAGCAGCAATGGCTTCGTCGTATGAAATTTCGGGTGTTGGATTGGCCAAAGCAAAAACAATACAGTTGTTATTCATGCTTTGAATGTGGTTTTGTTTTAGTATGTTTCCTTTTGATAAGCCCACAAATACATCGGCGCCTTTGATGGCCTCTTCGAGTGTATTGATTTTTGTATTGTCGGATGCAAAAAAAGATTTGTATTTATCTAAGTCGGTGCGGCCTTTGTGAATCACTCCCTTGCTATCGAGCATGCGGATGTTTTCTTTTTTAACGCCAATTGCAATGTACATTTTTGCACAAGAGTTGGCCGAAGCCCCGGCACCGTTAATGACCAGTTTTACTTCCGACATTTTTTTACCGGATATTTCTACCGCATTTAATAATCCCGCTGCCGAAATAATGGCTGTACCGTGCTGATCATCGTGCATTAAAGGGATATTTAATTCCTCTTTTAAACGGCGCTCAATTTCAAAACACTCGGGGGCTTTAATGTCTTCAAGATTGATACCACCAAAAGTGGGGGCAATGTGTTTCACAGTTTGCACAAAAGCTTCAATATCTTTGGTATCTACTTCAATATCGAATACATCGATATCGGCGAAAATTTTAAATAGTAAGCCTTTACCTTCCATCACCGGCTTAGAAGCCAGAGCGCCAATGTCGCCAAGACCTAAAACCGCAGTACCATTAGAGATTACGGCTACCAAGTTACCCTTGGCCGTGTATTTATAGGCATCTTCAGGGTTTTTTTCAATCTCCAAACAAGGTTCAGCAACTCCCGGCGAATAAGCCAAGGTTAAATCACGTTGGGTGCTGTAAGGTTTTGTTGGAACAACTTCAATTTTACCGGGACGACCTTGTGAATGGTAATCCAAGGCATCTTCTCTTCTAAATTTTGCCATAAGTCTTAAAAACGGATAACGAAGATAAGCATTCCTTTTTAAGGTAAAACATTAAATTTAAGGGGAAATTAATGAGTTTTTGTTACATTATTGGGCAGTTTTAGGGATTTTTTAGCCAAAATGTAAATTTTTGGGATTTAGCATTCGAAATTAGTGCTGTTGGATAATTTTTCGAAAAGTTAAATTGATGCGTGGCTGTTTAATTGATGACCTTTCAGGCAATCGGTGTTGCCAATGTGCTTGGGCTTTTTGTTTCATAATTAATAATGAACCGGGCTCAAGCATCAAAGAAATTAATTCAGCACTTGATTTATGTCGAAACTGGAAGGGACGTTCTGCGCCAAAACTTACAGAGGCAATGCTGCCGTTGGGATCCAATTCCCTTTCATTGTCAATGTGCCAGGACATACCTTCTTTGCCATTGGCATACAAATTCAACAAACAAGAATTATAATTTTCTCCGCACAATGCCTCAAGCTTTGCTTTTATAATTAGTAAATCACTTGTCCAAGGCAAACTTAACTTACGGTTATTTGAATAGGTGTATGTGACGCCCTCATCCCCATGCCAAGCCACCTGTGTTTTCCTGTCTTGATGTGAGCAATGTGAAGAGTTTCAAGGATTCAGTGATGCTTTTTATTATGACTGCTCTAGCCTCTCAATACTACCATGCAGTGTACTTTGACAGTGGTTCCTCTGGATTTCTCAACTTTCAATTCATGACGCTTTTTGAAAAGGCAAGTAAAGACCACTATGCCCGGGCGCGTGGCCAAATCACCAGAGCTATGAGTGCTCAGGGTACTACTGACAACAGTATCTTTCAGCATTTCCTGAGCCTGGCCTCCTTCGCAAAGTGTTGTGCATTTGCAATGAGTGCTGCATTCCCACGGGAATTGGCTGTGGTCAAGAGTCAAGACGCGTGGACCAAACTCGTTTTCGATCCCAACGCTTCTTCTGCTGCTCCATTTTTTCGTCACCTCCACGAATTCAATGAGACACACCCAGATTTCTGGGAATTCCGCAAATCGCACGCAGTCATCACCAAAATATAAGAG
>JBAXXZ010000090.1:0-7667 GCA_037127575.1 Bacteroidota bacterium
GAATAATCTTGTTTACCAAGTAATTCAGCTAAAGCAAACCCGAGGCCTGAAGATCCACCTGTTATTAATGCTACTTTTTTCATATTAAAAGGATTAATTATTTTTTTAAAAAATCAAATTTTTCGGCAGCGCTTAAAATAATATTCGCTGCTTTTTTCAACTGCTCTTCAGTATGCTCCGATGTTACAAACATTCTAATTCTGGCTTCACCTTTTGGTACTGCCGGAAATTGAATGATACTAGTATCTAAACCGGCGCGTTGTAAAAAGTCGTTTAAGTTTAAAGTTTTTGACTCATCACCAAAGTTTACAATCACCACCCATGAATCATTGCCACCCACATTTACTTTTCCTTGTAACAAATTTCTAAAATAGTTGGCGTTCGATTTTATTCTAGCTCTTCTTTCTTTACCAATCTCAGTTCCTGCAAGTTCTACTACTTTTGCCATGCCACCTGTAACAGCAGGATCCAAAGCGCAGGAGAACATCCGGCACCTAGCATACCAATTAAGATATTGAATAATCTCCTTCTTGCCATATACACCACCTCCAACGCCTCCAAATGCCTTGCTAAATGTCATTACGTACATATCAACGTCTTCTAAAACACCTTGCATTTCACAAACACCACGGCCGTTTTCACCAGCCACTAATGCAGAATGCGCCTCATCAACCAAAGTGTATGCGCCGTATTTTTTAGCCAATTCCACAACACCTTTTACATTGCCGTAATCACCGTCGCCACTATAAACGCCTTCAATACAAATTAAAACTCTTGTAAAGCCATCACACACCTTTTTTAATATTTCTTCCAAGTGCAACATGTCGTTATGCTTAAAATAAGTCATTTCGCCACCAGAAAGTTTTGCGCCTTCAACAATCGACATGTGAGACGCTTCATCCATCACCACATGATTTCCAGGCTTAATAAATGCTGAGATTGCCCCTAGGTTTACGCTGTATCCGGCTGTAAATAAAGAAACGCCTCGATCAGGCAAGCCAAAGAATTTAACGAGACCTTCTTCCAGTTGTTTGTGAACTAAATAAGTTCCGCTGATTACCGGTGAGCTTGATGCACCAAGACCATATTTGCCGACAGCATCTTGTGCGGCTTTTATCACATCAGGATGATAACTGAAACCAAGGTAATTGTAACTGGAAAGGTTAATGATATGAACACTGTCACCATTTTGACGAATGAGATCAATCTCGGTTTTTTGAGCAGCAGAACGCACCGCCTCAAAAGTGTATAGGTTTTTCTCATTTAAAATATCAACCCACTCAGAAAATAATTCCATCTCCTCAAGTTCTGACGACATGTTCATCATGAACATATCATAAGTATATTCAGCAAAATGGTCCTTCAGGTGTTTGGACATTGTTTCATCTATAGTCGACATTTTTACACTGATTTAAGTTTATTTTTTTGAGATCTATTATAAATCTCCATAAGGTTATCAAAAAAAGTAGTTCCTTTATCAACCATAACGGTTTCCCCACTAATTGAATCGCAGTAACCTGAACAAAGCGCAACAATGGCTTCGGCAACTTCTTGCGGTTCAATCCAAAAATTGTTTGGCATAAATTCATCAACAAATTCTGCAAGATCTTTCCCGAACGTATCCTCCAAAGATTTAGTTTTAACAGCTCTCGACCGAACAACATTTATACAAACATCGTGACCCCTTAAATGGTAGTTCAGATATTTTACAAATAATTCCATCAGTGCCTTTGAGGAAGCAACATAATCGTATCCCATCGAATAATGATCAGGACCGGTAGATGACATACCAATGATATACTTAGGATAGGCGCCAAAAACTTTAAATATCTCTTTTGTGTAGCCCACCATTGGCCAAGTTGAATATGATATGGCTTGTTTCAGCCCTTTTAAGGAAAGGTCTTCAAAAGTTTTTACAGAAGCAGCAACAGCCACATTGCTAATAAACACATCAATTTTGTTTGCTTGTTCTTTTATTTTTGCTAGCAAGGCTTGAGTATCTTCAAGCTTAATAACATCAGCTTGAATCAATAGCGGTTTTAAAGCCTTAACATCTTCAAAACTTTTGTATATCGCTGATTCATCATGGTCGCCCCAGCTGTAGGTTAGAACGCAAAGAGCTCCCCTTTTTGCAAAGGAGAGTCCTGTTTCTAAGCCAATACCCCTGGTTCCACCGGTAATAAGCACTACTTTACCTGAGAAATCCGGGAAATTTTTACTCATGCTGTTTTGGTGGCAAATGCTTCAAACTTATCAATTAACCCTGAAATGTTTTGGATATCAGAAAGTTCTGTACGCGGAATTTTAACTTTTAATTCACGCATAGAGCCAGAAACAATTTCCACGATATCTAAACTATTTGCACCATAATCGGTGAATTTTTTTTGAGGGTCTATTCCTGCTTCAATTCCAGGTACTGATTTAGCTAAATGTTTTTCAATTACTTTTAAGATGTCTTGTCTTTCCATTTTTACCTTTGTGTTATTTTAATATTATTTAATTGTGAGGACTCAAAATTAATAAAATTCGTTTTCTAATGCATGTTTTAATTAAAATAAGTCCATTTTATTCATATTTGATTCATATACACGCATATTAACTGTCAAATACACTTTTAAGTGCATTTTATTCTTATTTTTGAATCCAAAATTTTGTCATTTGCGCCAAAGGCAAATAACCATTGTTAAGAAATAAACATGCCTCATCTAACTGAAATGCATTTTATCAAGATTCAACCCGATTCAACGGGTATTTTTACACTTTCAATGGGCGACATCGAGGGTAAAAACGCTTTAACGCCGCATTTTGTTGAAGAGTTGGTGGAAAGTTTAACTTTACTGAAGGCGAATACTGATATGAAAGTCTTAGTTATTAAAGGCTTAAATGATGTTTTTTGTTCAGGGGCAGATTTAAAAACCTTAATTAAACTATGTAAACGCGAATTGAAACCGGTTGACATCGTTCTCTCTAAAATGATTCTGGATATTCCTGTTCCTGTGATATCGGCAATTGAAGGGCATGCCATTGGTGGCGGTCTCGCACTTGGACTGTGTGCAGATATTGCTGTTTTGGCAGAAGAAAGTCGATATGGTTGTTCATTTATGAATATGGGCTTTACCCCGGGTATGGGTATCACCAAACTAATGGAACATTATATGTCGCCTGCCATTGCTCAAGAAATGCAATACAGTGGCAAATTTTACCAAGGCCGAGATTTGATTGGGAAAACAAACTTCAATTACATTTTACCAAAAAATGAAGTGCTTGAAAAAGCTTATGAATTGGCTGAGTATATTGCTGAAAAACCGAGGAAGGCACTTATGGTGCTAAAACGTTACCAAAGCATGGAACGTCGCAAGTTGTTTGAAGAAACATATAGCATTGAAACGATGATGCACGAAATAACCTTTAACGAGGATGAGATATTAAAAATTATTAAAGAAAATTATGTCAGCTAATACAAATAAACGTGTGATTTTAATTACCGGTGGAACTAAGGGAATTGGAAAAGAAATTGCTTTTAAATTTGCCGAGCATGGCGACCAATGTGTTATTACTTATGGTTGGGGTAGTATTGAAGATGATGATTTTTTAAATGAATTTAAGGACCGTGGTTTACCTGCACCCTATTTAAAACAATCTGATGTAATCAATAATGAAGATACAGCAGAATTAATGCAGGAAATAAAAACACGCTTTGGCGGTGTAGATATTTTTATTTCAAATGTATCCTTTGCTAATTTGGTAAAAGGTATTGATGATTACAGTGAGGCTGCTTTATTAAAAAGCATTGAATACAGCTGCTGGCCGATGGTTGAATACACACGACAAATGAAAGCAGTGTTTGGGAAATATCCGAAGTATGTGTTGGGATTGTCGTCACACGGTCCGGATAGATTTTATGTAAATTATGATTTTGCCGCCGCCACCAAAACCTTAAATGAAGTATTGATAAAATATTTAAGCTACCACTTTTTTGAGGACGGTGTTATTTTTAATATTTTACGCACAAGGCCTGTGATAACTGATTCTTTATTAATGACTGTTGGAAAAGAATGGAAAGAGTTTATTGAAAAATATGATATCCCCGGCACGCATGTTGATTTAGAAGAAGTGGCCAAAGTAGTTTATATGATGTGTAGCGGATTAATGGATGGTATTCGTGGCCAAACCATCAATGCAGATAAAGGCTATAACTTTATTGAAGGGTATTCTTATATGTACAAAAACAGAGAAGAGTTTGGTATTTAATTGCTGAGATTTACCCCTTCAGAAAAACGAATATCTTAAAAATCATTTTTTATTCTCAATTTGAAATGATACTATTCTGTTCACATCATTTCAGAAATATCTTTTAACCGTTGCTTAATTTCCGGGTCCTGAAGTTTGGCCTTCAAATTAGTCATTCCTTGCATTGCCAATTCATCATTATTTGAATGAAACGTATATAAAATTTCTTTTACATCGCCTACTGCAGTTGTTTTACACGAACGCATAGTGTTAATAGCAATATCCAAGGCCTTTGCGTGATCGTTTGAAATTTCATCCACAATACCAAATTCAATGGCAGTGATGGCAGAATATTTTTTTCCTGTAAATACCATTTTCTTGATACATTGGGGGCTTAATCTATTTAACAAGGCAGGTAGAATCATTCCAGGAATTAAACCTAATAAACCTTCTGGTAACGAAAATGTACTTGACTCCTCTGCAATAACATAGTCGCAAGCGCAAACTAAACCCATTCCTCCACCTGCAACTGTACCATTCACCAATGCAACAGAAATAAATTTACCCACTTGTAATTTTTTCAAGAATGTTGCATAAAGATTCATTGCCTGACCAACCTTAAGTTCTTCACCGTTCGCCACCCAAGCAATATCTAAACCATTACAAAAAACTTTTTCCTCACCTATTAATACTACAAAACGCACATTCGCTTGTTCACACTTTTCGAGTTGATCAAGAATTTGCTTGATTGAATCTGGATTTAATACGTTTGGAATTTTAATTTCTTGGTACATTGTTTAGCTGAACTTATAGCCTCTGTAATACTCTTTAGTGCCGGTATAAACTAATAACCCTTTATCTTTGTAAGCCGCATTGTATAAGCCTTGAACCATGCTGTAATCAGGTGTAAATTCTTTACTTTTAATGCGTTCTTCTCTTGCCAACTCCATGGCTTCGTATTCATTCACATTAATTTTATACCTACTACTAATTAATTCAATAAGCCCACTTCCCAATGCAATTTCTTTAGACTTTTCAGTTGTCATTACACTGTAAAATTCGGCACAAGAACCTGAACCGTATGAAAAAACGCTGATACGGTCATCTGCCTTTAAATCATTCACAGAAGAAATTGTTGATAATAAGGCAATGAAAATACTTCCACCATAAGTTCCGCCAATACGTTTAGAAAAATTAATGGAAGGAGATACTTTGTTTTTCCAGCTTTTTGCTATTTCTTCATCTGTTACATCAAAAGAATTCATGCGCATAAGTTGTTTATGGGCTCTATAACTAATCCCACTAAAAGGAACATGATAAATATGGTATTTGAAATAACTATCGTAATCGATGTTACCTACGTTTAATTCAAAATCTTCATAAGTAGCAGCCAAGGCTTCCATGTATGAGTACAAACTATGCTCACTATTACCTGTTTCCAACCAAGGCAGCGGACGTATTACATCGGCAACTTCATGTGCATATAAACCAAATTTTTCAGTTTCTAATACAAGAAAATCGGGTTTGTCGGAAACTAACATAGCAACCGAACCGGCGCCACAAACGTATTCCCAAGGACGATGGATTGAATTTAAACTTTCATCAGTACTAATAATCAAAGCCTTTTGTCCTGCACGTGCCATGCCTGATGATAACCAGGACACTGCCATTTTTAACGCAGCAGTGCCGGAATAACAAGCAATCTTCACTTCAAAATGCCTACAAGCACTTGGTAGACCTAAATGATGCAGTACCCATGAACTAACTGATTTTTCATTGTCAAGACTTGTTTCAGTACCAACAATTAACAATCCGATAGAGTTTATGTCTTCTTGTGTCAACATTGGCTTGGCAGCATTCACTGCCATTGTCACCGTATCTTCCCAGGGTGGATTAACACTGCGTGTTTCAACCATAAGTTCCCTTTGCATGTGTTCAACATCATAATTGCGAGCAATAGCAAGTTCTTCAAGATTCAATTGAAGCGCTCCAGGATAAACTCTTATTTTTTCAATGCCGAATTTTTTCATTCTACAAATTATTGGTCCTTAATAAAAAAGGCATACCTAACTTATTTATTTTTTAGTGTTTATTATACATCAATAAAATTGATAGCTTTAATTAATATATCTTACTCTGCCCAATCAAGTCCCCCGGTAACACTTATCACCTGGCCATTTACAAAACTCGCCGCATCAGACCCAAGAAACAAAGCCACTTCTGCCAACTCATCCAAATGACCCATTCGTTTCATTGGATTATGCAAAAGCCAAAACTTTCTTAAATTGTCACTTAATGTTTCCTTCACCATGTCGGTTTCAAACATACCCGGCACTACCACATTACTTGTTATACCTTTAATGCCATATTCTTTGGCGATGGTGCCCGAAAGTCCAATTAAACCTGCTTTACTGGCGCTGTAATTTGCTTGGCCCGAAATTCCATCCTTTGCAATGGAAGACACAGAAACAAAACGGCCTTTACGGTTTGCCAAAAAAACCGGTAAAAATTGTCGAATAACATAAAATGCACCATTTAAATTTGTGTCAATTACATCATGCCATTCTTCGTCGGTCATATGAAAAGCCAAGTTATTTCTATTGATGGCTGCATTGTTAATCACAGTATCAATCGATTCAAAATCGTCAAGCACATCATCAGTTACTCTTACAACGTCATCAACATTTCGAACATTTAGCTGATAACCCTTGCACATGCTATTAGGCGCAAGCGATTTCGCTTCCTCAAGAAGCTGATCGATGTGTTCTTTATTTGAACTATTATATGTAAAGGCTACATCGTGACCTCTTTCCAGAGCCATGGTCACTATTCTACGGCCAATTCCCCTTGATCCTCCAGTTATAAATATCTTCATTTGCGATTAAATAATAAACTATCCTTTGTATTTTTTTATTAAGCTGATGGCATTTAAGCCGCCAAAACCAAACGAATTCTTTAAGAAAATATCTATGTTCTGTTTTTTTCGTTCTCCTCTACAAACATCAATATCAACTTCCGGATCCAATTTATCAATATTAATAGATGGATGGAGTTCGTTCCGATTCATTTGTAAGATGGCCGCCACTGTTTCTACAGTAGCCGCTGACCAGCAGGTATGGCCTAATAATGATTTTGGTGCATTGATTTTTAAGGTCTTGCAATGTTCTCCAAATACATCTTTAATTGATCTTAATTCAGTAAGGTCGCCCAAAGGCGTAGAAGTGGCATGCACATTAATATAGTCAACTTCTTCAGGCTTAACGCCTGCATTTTTTAATAACCGATTCATCAAACGTGCTTGTCCAATTCGCGATGGCTGTGGCAAATGGCAACCATCAGATGAAGATTCAACACCTAATATTTCGGCGTAAATTTTTGCTCCACGCGCCAAAGCATGTTCTAAATCTTCTACAATTAAACAGGCAGACCCATGGGAT
>JBAXXZ010000091.1:0-7638 GCA_037127575.1 Bacteroidota bacterium
ACTCAACGATAGTAGTTTTAATGAGCAAGTAAAAGCATTACAACCCCACATCGTGTTGTTTGATCGTTTTATTACCGAAGAACAGTTTGGCTGGCGGGTGAAAGAGGTTTGTCAGGATGCCCTGTGTATATTGGACACCATTGATTTGCATTGCTTACGAAACGAAAGGCATTTGGCCATAAAACAAAACCTTGTTTTTAAGTTTGAAGATGTATTAAATAACGAATTGGCTTTACGTGAAATTGCTTCAATTTATAGATGCGATATTTCATTGATGGTTTCGGAAGTGGAAATGGACATTCTTGAAAACATTTTTAAACTGGATAAAGAATTGCTACATTATTGTGCTTTTATGTTTGAGCCCATTAGTGAAGACACAAGCGGTGCCTGGCCTGATTTTGAGCAAAGAAAGCATTTTATCAGCATTGGCAATTTTTTACATGAGCCCAATTGGGATGCCGTGTTATATTTAAAGCAAAACATTTGGCCGGGTATTCGTTCGCAATTACCAAAGGCCGAATTGCATATTTACGGGGCTTATACTACACAAAAGGTATTGCAACTGCACAATGAGAAAGAAGGATTTATCATTAAAGGCCGGGCAGAAAATTTAAGTGAAACAATGACAAATGCCAGGCTTTGTTTGGCGCCTTTACGTTTTGGAGCCGGCATTAAAGGCAAATTGGCTGATTCGATGTTGTATGGTACACCAAATGTAAGCACTGCCATTGGTGCCGAAAGCATGCATGGGCAATTTGATTGGAATGGATTTATTTGTGATGCGCCCGAAGATTTTATTCAACAATCTGTAAAATTATATTCCGACAAAGCGCTGTGGCTAGCAGCACAGAAAAATGGCATCAACATCATTCAAAACTATTTTGAACCCATAAAAAGTGCAAAAAGCCTCCTTGCTAAAATTGAGGGAGATTACGAAAACTTAAAAAGCAAACGCCAAAAAAACTTCTTGGGCAAATTATTGCAACAACAGCAATTTGCATCAAACAAATACATGTCCTTGTGGATTGAAAGCAAAAACAATAATGTAGCCGTAAAAGATTAAGCCGCGTGTGCGTAATGCTTAATGAAACTTGCCTCTTGCACCATGTGATGCACTTTTAATTGCTCTTGCATCAACTGAAACATATCACGCAACTCAAATTGTTTGTTTTCGAATATCACTTTCTGGCTATAACCAAAGCGATGGCCCAAATATTCATTAAACAACCAATTGATGGATTCAATTTGCTCCGCTTGTCTTTCAAACGCCTGATAAGGCTTTAATACTTGTAATAACAACCTTGTTGAAGCCAAAAACTTGATATAGGCATAAGCACCGCCATTTTCATTCTCATACCTAATGTTTAAAATGTCGGAAAACAATGCATTGATTTTTTGTGATTTTGTCATAACCAAATAATTTATAATGTAAAATTACTACGATGCATAGCAAATCCTTGCTACAATTTGTAGTATAATAAAAAATAAATTAGAAGGATTTAAACTAGAAGGTAATTGATCTGATTTTCCTTCCGCGGCTACGCGTGTATTTACCTTTGATGGCAATACCGTAAGTGATGTTGAAGGAAATGTAAGAATCTTTATTGCTTGGATTTCCTCTAGGGGCTTTATTAATGTTGTTGCCTTTACCGTCATCAATCCAACCATAATTGCCTGCCATGCCTTCAGGTTGGTTTTTTAATTCAGGATTTCTATTTGACAAAGCAGCCGCAGTTTTGCTGTTTAAGGAAGTAGGATTAGCCCAACTTGCAGAAGAAACATCATCCAAATAATCAGTATTGGTATATCGCCAATTAATTTCTACACCAATTCGTTGCGCTTTTCTACCGTGCGTGATTGACACAAAAAAACCTGCCCCAAAAGGTAAACAGTATCCAAAATGCGAATAAGGGTTGGTTTGACCCTCTGTTCTTAAAGGTTGTAAAGGCACCCATGAACCTTGATACAAGGCCTGTGGATTGTGGTAAAAACCACCAATACCAGTAAATAAATATGCGCCTAAATAAGTATTGGCTTTTCTATAAATACCTGTTGGTTTTGCTGAGCTATAAAACAACCAATGAATTGTTGCTTCGATATCATATATATCATTTTTGAAACTCAAATTTCTATATTTTCTTCCAGGATTATCGCATATTGCGTCGTTCCCTTCAATTCTTAAATAATCAACTGCTAAACGGGCAAAGGCATATGGGTGAAACTTGTATTTAATATAACCTGTTTGATTCCATCTGGTTTTTTGCATTTTAATATCCGAAATCCCTGCTCTTGCAGCGCCTGCTCCACCACCAACATCACCCAAATAGTTAGAAATACCGGTCATAGCGCCATACTCTAACTTAAAGCCCCGCTGTGCTTTGATACCGTTAAGGCATACAAAAAACAAAATCGCAAGGCCTACTATTTTTATTAATTTACTTTTCATTTGTATTCAGAAGTGTCAAATATACAAATTTTGTTCAAATTTCAAATAAAATTTAATCCAGATTAGCTAATATTTTATCCAATTCGTCGAATTACTTCCTTCTTTACTTAAAATGCCGATTATTCCTTACTTTTAAGAGATGAAAAACTACGCAATTGCCATTCACGGCGGCGCCGGCACCATTCAAAAAGGCAGCATGAGTTCCGAAAAAGAAACCGCATACAAACTGGCCCTGCAACAAGCCATTACAGCCGGTGAATCAGTTTTAAAAAGCGGCGGTGCAGCCCTCGATGCCGTTGAAATGGCCATAGTGGCACTTGAAAACAACCCTTTGTTTAATGCCGGAAAAGGCGCCGTATTTACCAATCAAGGAAAAAATGAGCTCGATGCCTCTATAATGGATGGTTTTAACCTCATGGCTGGTGCGGTAGCAGGCCTTAGCGGTATCAAAAACCCCATTTCGCTTGCCAAAGCCGTTATGTTACAATCCGAACATGTGATGTTGGCCGGACAAGGCGCCCTAGATTTTGCTAAACATGTCAATGCCGTATTTGAACCTGAATCGTATTTCTATACCGACTTCAGATTCGAGCAATTAAATGAAGCAAAAAAAACCGATAGCATGCAGTTGGATCACAACATTAAAACCGAAAAAAAATTTGGTACCGTTGGTGCAGTTGCCATTGATAAAAACGGCAATTTGGCGGCAGGAACCAGTACCGGGGGCATGACCAATAAAAAATACGGCCGCATTGGCGATACACCTGTAATTGGTGCAGGCACTTACGCCAATAATGAAACCTGTGCCATTTCGTGTACCGGTCATGGTGAATTTTTCCTCCGCGCTGTTGTCGCCTACGACATTTCGTGCTTAATGGCATACAAAAACTTCTCCTTAAAAGAAGCTTGCAATAAAGTGGTGATGGATAAATTGGTAAAGCTTGGCGGTGAAGGTGGACTCATCGCCATTGATCACCTTGGCAATATTGAATTGCCTTTTAATTCAGAAGGTATGTACAGGGCTTCTAAAAAAGAAAACGGTGAATTGTATATTGGTATTTACAGAGATTAAACCTAATCAACCGCTTGCTGTGTTTTTGCGCGTAATGTGAGTTTTTTAGTTCTCAAATCAAAATGATCGCCCAGCGACATCACGTGAACCGTTAGATTCTCGATAGATACCGGTTCTCCCATTTGCACATCCGTAATATTGGTGTCACGCATGTTGGTGCCATCCACCAAAATAACCAAACCCGAACCAATGGCTTCCATGCTATATCCTTTGCTGATTAACAAGCCGGTATCTTCACCCAAACCAATGCCTAAATTTATAGGATTACTGGCGCAGGCATATAACAAACGGCCAATGCGACCGCGTTGCACAAAATGCGTATCGATAATTACATTATTTATAAAGCCCAATCCGCCGGTGATTTTTACCTCACCTTTTAACAAAGCCTCTTGGCTGCTCCCTTGGTAAATCATGTTGTTTGAACTTGCTGCTGCGCCGGCCGAAGTACCTGAAATAATAAACGCCTCATTTTCATATTTCTCTAACAACAAATGATGAAATGCAGTACCGCCAAAAATGGAAGTCAAGCGCAATTGGTCGCCACCGGTAAACATCACCACATCTGCTTTTTTTAAGCGTTCAATATTTTCAGGCGCATTGGCTTCTTCGCGCGTGCGAATATCCAATACAGCGGTATCTAAAATACTGAGTTGCTCAAAGGCTTTAATATACTCCTCTCCAACTTCCTTTGGTATACTGCTGGCAGTGGTGATGATTTCAATGCGAGATAAGTTTCCTTTGGCTGCTTCGGTACTAATACGTTTTAAAATACCCTTCTCAAAAAATTTTAAATTCTTTGGCTGATCTTCCGGATTCTTAAAATAACTGCCCTTGTCTACTGATCCGCCAATAATAATTAATTTACCGATAGGTTCGTTCATGCTAATTTGTTTGCTGCAAAACTAAACTAATTCCAATCGCTACTAATTTTTATTCTCCGCAGTTTTCAGACTATTTTTAACAGATTTGGTTTAAACGAAAAATGGTGATATATTCATAGGCAAACACTTTTAACATCAGTCTCATGAAAATTATTGAAATAAAAACCTTAAGGGGCCCAAACTATTGGTCGAATTTTCGTAAAAAATTAATCATCATGAAACTTGATTTGGAAGAGCTGGAAGCTTTGCCAAGCAATAAAATTCCGGGATTTCCTGAGCGTTTAAAAACCATGTTCCCGAGCATGAAAAGCCACCGTTGTTCAACCAAACACGAAGGGGGATTTTTTGAACGTGTGAATGAAGGCACTTGGATGGGACATGTGATTGAACACATTGCCCTTGAAATACAAACATTGGCAGGCATGGATGTTGGTTTTGGTCGTACCCGCGGCACGGGCAAACCCGGCGTTTACAACGTGGTGTTTTCATACATGGAAGAACGTGTGGGGCAGTATGCCGCCAAAGCATCGGTAGCCATTTCTGAAGCCTTGGTGAAAAATGAAACCTACAATTTAGCAGCTGATATTAAGGCTATGCGACAAATTCGTGAAAGCGAGCGTTTTGGTCCTAGTACCGCATCAATTGTGGATGAAGCGGTTGCACGCGACATTCCATTTATCCGCTTAAATAAAGAATCTTTGATACAATTGGGTTATGGCAAAAACCAGGTGCGCTTTCGTGCAACCATGACCGACAGAACAAGTTCAATTGCCGTTGATTTAGCAAGTAATAAAGAAGAAACCAAACGCATGTTGCAAGAAGCTGCCATACCTGTGGCGCGCGGCACTTGTATTGTATATGAGAGCGAAGTGCAAGAAGCAGTGCGCGAAACCGGCTTTCCATTGGTGTTTAAACCCCTGGATGGTAACCATGGCAAAGGCGCATCGATTAATGTAAAAACGATGGAAGATGCAATCGAAGCATTTCACCATGCCAAAAAATACTCGCGTAAAATTATTGTCGAAAAATTTATTACCGGCCACGATTTTAGGGTGCTTGTCATTAACCACCGCTTTATTGCCGCTGCCTTACGAGAACCCGCACATGTGATTGGCGACGGAAAATTAAACATTCAACAACTGATTGATAAAGAAAATGAAGATCCAAGAAGAGGTTATGGTCATGAAAATGTATTAACTGAAATTTCGATCGATAAAGAAACCCATGATCAATTGGCCAAATACAATTACAATTTAGAAACGGTATTAGCCAAGGGTGAAAAATGTTATTTAAAGGGCACCGCCAATTTAAGCACAGGAGGTACGTCCACCGATGTAACCGACATTATGCATCCTAACAATATTTTTATTTGTGAAAGAATATCGAGAGTTATTGGATTGGATATTTGCGGCATCGACATCATGGCCCAAAATTTAAGCGAACCACTTGAGGAATCGGGCGGCGTAGTATTGGAAGTAAATGCTGCACCGGGGTTTCGCATGCACTTGGCCCCCGCCAATGGTTTACCGCGCAATGTGGCTGCACCGGTAATCGACATGCTCTACCCTCCGGGTAAATCGTGTCGAATTCCAATTATTGCCATTACAGGCACCAACGGCAAAACAACCACCACCCGATTAATTGCGCACATTGTGAAAAATAACGGTTACCGGGTTGGTTACACCACCTCAGATGGTATTTATGTGCAAAACTCAATGCTCAATAAAGGCGATACTACCGGTCCGCATAGTGCCGAATTTATTTTAAAAGACCCCACTGTTGAATTTGCCATTTTAGAAACCGCGCGTGGCGGCATTTTGCGTTCAGGCCTGGGCTTTGGGCGCTGCGATATTGCCGTGGTAACCAATGTGCAAGAAGACCACATGGGTTTATCAGACATCAACACATTAAAAGACATGGCCAATGTTAAAGGCACTGTGGTTAAGGCAGTGAAGCGCGATGGTTATGCTGTATTAAATGCCGACAATGAATACTGTGTGATGCTGGGTAAAACTGCCGAGTGCCATGTGGCCTATTTTAGTTTAAACGAAAATAATCCTGTTATTAAAGAACATTGCCGCAAAGGAGGTATTGCAGCCATACTCGAAAACGGTTACATCACCATTAAAAGAGGTGAGTGGAAATTTAGGGTGGATAAAGTGGCCAATATTCCTTTAACTTTTAACGGCAAGGTTACTTTTATGATTGCCAATGTGTTGGCCGCTACACTAGCTTCTTATACATACGGCTTCACCATTGAAGACATAAAAACCAATTTAGAAACTTTCATTCCATCGGCCGCACAAACGCCCGGACGGATGAATATTTTTACGTTTAAAAAGTACAAAGTGCTCATTGATTTTGCACACAATCCCGATGGTTTTAATGGTATCAAAGAATTTTTATCCTCGGTTGACTCAACGCACAAAATTGGCATCATCACCGGTACCGGCGATAGGCGTGATGACGATATCCGTGAATTAGGGCGCATTTCAGCCGATATGTTTGATCACATCATTATCCGACAAGATAAATTTTTGCGTGGCCGTGATGCACAAGAAATTGTGGATCTCCTATTGGAAGGCATACGCGAACGTAATCCAAACCAATCGTACGAATACATTCCAAAAGAAGTGGAAGCCCTGAAACACGCCTTTTCACTAGCAAAGCCGGGCTCCTACATTGTGGCACTTAGCGATGTGATTGACAATGCCATTCAAATGGTGCAATCGTATTTAGAAAAAGACCGTTTGGAAGAGAACTAATTCACCACTGGTTTATATCATCTAAGAAATTATTTTTTAGCTTTTTAATGTAGCTGATTAAACATTGCTTACATTTAAAGCAGTCATGAAACGCTTTATAATCATTTTATTTTTTTGGGGATTAATCCTACCAAAGCCTTTAATGGCTTGGCATTCGAAAGGACATCAAATTGTGGCTGAAATGGCGAAATCACTATTGAAAAAAAATATTTTAGATTCAGTCCAGTTTTACCTCGACAGCACCAACTTTCAACAAGCAGCGGTTTGGATGGATGAAGTACGCAAAAATCCAAAATTTAATTATCTCAAAGCCATGCATTACCTCAATGTGGCCAAGGACCATACCTACGTAAAGAGCAATGAAAAAAACATCATCAATGCCCTTGAAGCAGCCATCCAAAAGCTCAAGTTCCGCAACGGTTCAAGTAAGGCAGAAATTAAAATGCAATTGCTTTTGTTGTTTCACTTAATTGG
>JBAXXZ010000092.1:0-7519 GCA_037127575.1 Bacteroidota bacterium
AATTCTACTGTTTGTTATGAAGATGTAAATGGCGATAACAAACGCGATTTGTTTATTGGCGGAGCTGCAGGCGGTTTAAGTTTCTTTTCTTCAGCATCACCTAATGTGGGGATCTTTCAAACTACAGGCAATGATTTTGGCGGCGTTTTAGAAGTTTATCCTAATCCATTTAGTACCGGGATTTATTTCCGATTTAGTACCGAACATTTTACACATGCACAATTTATTTTGCAAAACCTTATTGGCGAAACGTTAATGCAAGGGCAGATTGATGAGAACAACCAATTTCTTAATCTTTCTGCACTACCCGAAGGGGTATTGGTTTTGAAGGTGCATTTGAATAACGATTTACAATCACGGCCTATCATCAAAAAAATACTTAAGTCAATTAAATGAAAAGGTTTGCTGTCTTCATCTTAATTGCGGTGCAATTGTTTACGGCTTGTCGAAAGGATGTCGGCAAGGTGTCTTATGGTAACTATCCTTATGCTGTTGGAAAAATAATTTCGACAAGTTGTGCTGTTTCAGGTTGTCACAATGCACAAAGTTATTTGGCTGCCAGCGCCTTGAATTTGGACTCATGGGAAAATTTATTTAAGGGTTCGGTAAGTGGTTCACCGGTTATTCCTTATAGCAGCCGCTTTTCTTCTTTGTGTTATTTTATCAATGTGTACCCTGATTTGGGTGCGCAAAATATTCCGAGCATGCCCCTAAACCGAAATGCCTTAAGTTATGATCAGGTAAAAACAATTAAGAATTGGGTAGATGCCGGAGCACCTAATATCAATGGGGAATTGAAGTGGCCAAAATATTCGTTGCGGAAAAAATTGTATGCCGTTAACCAGGGTTGTTCGGTGGTAACAGTGATAGATGCCGAAACACAATTGCCAATTAAATACATTGATGTGGGAACAAAAGGCGGTAGCGATACACCGCATCAAGTGCGTGTTTCGCCCGACGGTTTATTTTGGTATGTGATTTTCATCAACAACAACATCTTGCAAAAATACAGTTGTTTAACCGATGAATTGCTTGCTCAAATTCCACTAACGCCTGCTTTGGCTGGCACAGGAACTACAGATGCTTTAAATTGGAATACTTTTGTCATTAGTCGTGATGGTAAACGTGCATACGGTGTATCTTTGAGTCAAAGCGGCGCCATTGCTGCCCTTGATCTCGAAAAAGGAAAATTAATGCATTACATGGGCTTTGTTTTTAATCCGCATGGCGTTGTATTAAACACAAATGAAGATAAAATTTACGTCACCGGGCAAAGCGGTAATTATATCATGGAAATTGATACAGCCTTAAAGGCAAGAACCAATATATCTTTGGAAAATGGCATTGCGCCTGATCAAAATTCTAAATTGGATGCGCATGACATTTTATTGTCTTCGAATAAACAGGATTTATGGATTACTTGTCAAAGTTCAAATGATGTGCGCGTGTATAATATTGCTTCGGCAAAAGTGACAAGTGTAATCCCTACGGGCATGTATCCACAGGAAATCGTTTACTCTAGCAGCAAGGATGAGTTTTATGTTGCCTGCATGAATGATACATCCGCCAGAGGCCAATGGGGTAGCGTTACCCGCATGAATGCAAAAAAGCAAATGGATGTAACAAATTTGGCTTGTGGTTTTCAACCGCATGGTATTTGTGTGGATGAAAACACCAAATTGATTTATGTTTTATCACGCAATCAATCATCAAAAGGCCCGCCGCCGCATCACAGCAGTCAATGTGCCGGAAAAAACGGTTTTGTTAATTTTATTGATTTGAATTCATTTACTTTGTTGAATAGAAAATACGAATTAAGTGTTGATCCTTATTTTATCTGCCCGCAGCCATGACAATTGATGTGAATGAATTATTGAAAAAACAACCCATTTTATTGTTCGACGGCGAATGTGGTTTTTGTAACCGTGCCGTTTTGTTTTTTTTACATCACGAAAACAAAAAAATACATACCCGTCCTTTTAAAAAAATGCATTTTGCCTCTTTGCAATCGCCTGAGGGAATTGAATTAAAAAAATACTTTGAATTAGACCATCAAATTGACAGCATCATTTTAATCAAAGACCATTCGGCATTTATTAAATCCTGTGCAGTGCTCCGATTAACCTTGTACATGCGTGGTTTGTGGCCCTTATTATCGGTATTTGTGATCATTCCCCCCTTTTTAAGAAATATCGTGTATCATTTTATTGCCAAGCGTCGTATGCGTTTGTTTGGAAAGGTGAAGCAGTGCGAACTATTGCGTGAATTAGATCAATCTCGCTTTTTACATTAAGCTTTTTTTGCAAATGCAATGGCAGCCACTGATATTTGAATGCCTTCCACCTCTTTCAGAGCTTGCCATGCTGCCTCAATGGTGGCACCTGTAGTTACAACATCATCAACCAACAGAACGTGTTTATGTTGCATGGATGCGAAATCCTGTAGTTGAAAAATGCCTTCTACATTTTCCCAACGCTGGTATTTCTTTTTTTTTGTTTGCGTCGGCGTTTCAATTGCTCTGATTAAATTATCTAGCATCATTGTGTTACCCATCGTTTTGGCGATGCCATTGCCAAAATGCGCACTTTGGTTAAAACCTCTTTTTTTTATTTTTTTTGGGTGTAAAGGAATTGGTACAATCAAATCAAACGACACCTTGTTTTTAAGGAATTCTTTACCCAATATTTCACCTAAATAGGTTGCCAATTCTTTTTGACCATTGTATTTAATGGCATGAATAAGGTTTTGTATTTTTCCACTTTTTTCGAAGTTAAATAAATAGTGGGCGTGAATTAACGGCACGCGCGCAGCCAAAACTTCATGTACAGCTTTGCCGCCGGTAATGTCGTGATGCCCTCTAGGCAAAGCATTTTCACAACTTAGGCAAATGAATTTTTCTTGTTCAATGAGCACATTCGAACAGGCGGCGCAATGCCTTGGATAAATTAATGACAAGAAATCGTTGAAAAGTGTCATTTGTTGTATACTAAAATAAGCTTTTAATCGAGTATTTTTGATACATGAGCGAAGAAAAAGAAAAATCCAGCAAAAAAAGAGCCATGTTTTTTTGGTTGATCATTGTTGCTTTGATGGGCACAAATGCCTATACCTTGTGGTTGTTGATGAAAGAAAAAGAGAATGGGGTTAAAGAGCGTGTAATTACCGAAAAGGTGGTTGTTGAGCGCGACAATGTACAGGCTGATTTATTGGCTTTGCAAAAAGATTATGCCACTTTGGAAACCAGCGATGTTGCGATGCAAAAGGACATTAATGAAAAGAGGGCAAAAATTGAGGAATTGTTAAAGCAAGCCGCAAAACATAAGGGCGACACACGCATCATTGCCGAATTAAGGAAAGAAACTGAAACCTTAAGGGAAATAATGAAAGGTTATGTGCACACCATCGATTCACTCAATACTTTAAATCAAACCTTAGTAGCTGAAAAGAAAACGGTGTTAAAACAATTAGGGAATGAAAAAGAAAAACAACAAACCTTAATTAAAGAAAAGGAAGAATTAAAAACCACCATTGCCAAGGGCAGTATTTTAAGTTGCTTTAATGTTTCTGCCAAAGCCGTATTGTATAAGCGCGGCGGCAAGAAAGAATCTGAAACAAGCAAAGCGCGTAAAACACAAAAAATAAAAGTGAGCTTTAGTTTGGGTGAAAATAAAATTGCCAAAGCAGGCGAAAAAACCGTGTTTATTCGCATCATGACGCCAGATGGCAAGGAATTGGCTAAAAATTACGACGATACTTATAAGTTTAATTTTAATGGTAGTTCGGGTTATTTTGCAGGGAAAACGGAATTAAATTATGCCAATGTTGAAATTAGCGGAGTAAGTTATTGTGAAGGACAAGGTGAATTTGTGCCGGGTAATTATTTGATTGAAATTACATGTGACGGGATTGTGATTGGCAATACAAGCTTGAAGCTCGATTAATTAGCTGATACAATGAATAGCAAAATTGGCAACAATCTGTATGAGTGATTTATTCGTAACGTGTGCCAATGAGTAAAACGTCATCCACTTGTTCCAATGTGCCACGCCAATCTTCAAATGTTTTTTTAAGGAGTTCTCTTTGTTCGTGCATTGGCTTAGGCGCAATATTGGTAAGTAGTTCTTTCAGTTTTTTGTACATGTATTTTTTGCCTTTCGGGCCACCAAACTGATCGGGCATGCCATCCGTTAAAGTATAAATACAATCTCCCTTTTCAAGTTGAACCAAATGTTGGGTAAATGGTTTTTGGTCAAAATCGTGTTTACCTACCGGCATGCTATCACAATCAAATTCAATAAACTCCTTGCCTCTTACTATCCATATTGGATTATTGGCCGCAGCATAGTTGATTTGTTTCTTTTTAAAATCAAATGAAATAAAACTGCAATCCATACCGTCTTTGCCGCCATGCTCGCTTCCGTCGTTTTTTAATCTTTCAATAATGGTTTTGCGTGTATGATTTAAAATATCGGCAGGTTCATTATGAAATTCAACTGCTTTTTCTAAACTGGTAATGTTTAACAAACTCATAATGGCACCCGGAACCCCATGCCCTGTGCTATCGGCAGTTACCAAGCCAAATTGCCCGTTGTTGAGTTGAGAGGCCCAATAAAAATCGCCGCTCACAACATCTTTTGGTTGAAAGAAAACAAAATGTTCGCCAAGATTTTTATCGAGGAGCTCTTTAGAAGCTAAAAAGCTTTTCTGAATTCGTTCGGCGTAGTTGATACTATCTGTTATTTCTTTGTGTTTTTCCTGCACCAAGTGTTTTTGCTCGTCGGCAATTAAACGTTGTTTTTCAGCTTCATTTTTTTGCTCAACTACTTCCGCGGTTCTTTCTGTTACTTTGTCTTCAAGAATTTTTTTCTCAATTAATAATTGACGTTCCCGAATTTTAATGTAACTGAAAAGGGCTGAGGCCACTACAACAAATACTACCAAATAAAACCACCAAGTTTTCCAGAATGGCGGCTGTATCATTAAGGTGGTAACGGTTATTGAGTTGCCGCAAACATTTGAGCCGTTATAAGTTTTTAACTCAAAACTATATTTGCCGGGATCTAAATTTGAATAAATAACTTCATTGTTTTTCGTTAACGCTTTCCAATCATCATCTAAACCGTTTAATTTATATTGATAACTCACCCCTTCAGGATTGGTCATGGAAATGCCAATAAACTTAAATGAAAAAGTATTTTCCTTATAAGATAAGGAGATGTTTTTTTCAATTGCAACATCATTTAAATTCACTTTAAATTCAAGCAACTGCAAAACGGGAGGTATTTTATTTTCAAAATCGGCGCTGTATTGGTATTTGTAAACGCCGTTTACTGTACCAAACCAACTGTTCTTTGCAAAGTCTTCAAAAACTGCACCCGGCTTAGTTTCTAAGCCTGTAAAGCCATCGTTTTTGGTGTAAGTTTTAATGGTTTTTGTTTTGGGATTGTATTTATTTAAACCTTTATTGCTGCCCAACCAAATCATACCTTGTGCATCTTTACTTACCAAAGTAATATAATCAGATAACAAGCCATCTTTTGTTTTAATGTTTTTGAATTTTCCACTTTCCAATACAAAAGCACCTCCACCTTCGGTGCCCAGCCAAATGTGTTTGTCATTGTCTTCTGTTATCGACGAAATGCTTGAATAGGTTAAACCCTCACTTTTATTATATTTTTTAAATGCTTTACCGTCGAATTCACTAATGCCTTTTTGATTAGTGCCAATCCAAATATGGTGGTTACTTTGTTCGTACAAACATGAAATGTCATTACCGCTTAGTCCGTCAATCGTGCGCAGTGTTTTTATGATGCCGTTGTTTAAGTCATACAATACAATGCCCTCAATGGTGCCAATCCACAATCTGTTTTGTTTGTCAATCATCAAACAACTTACCAAAATATTTACAATGTCATCAAGCGCAGGAATATTTACAATTTTCTTTTTGACTTGATCATATTTTACAATTTTTCCGCCCCAAGTGCCAATCCAAATATTGTTCGCGTTGTCTTTCACCAAGGCCCTGATATTATTTACCCTTAACCCTTTTTCTGCCGTTAAATATTCAAAGCTTTGGTCCTTGGGTTGATAAATGGTAATGCCCTCGTTAGTACCTAACCAATAACGGCCGTCAGCATCGGCGCAAATGGCCCATACTTGGTTATCGGATAAACCATTTTTCTTTGAAAAGGAAACAAATCGATCACCTGAGTATACATCAATGCCTTCGCCTGAGGTGCCAAATAAAATATTGCCTTCTTTGTCCTCGTGTATGGCTTTTATTTTATTTAATGAAAGGCCATTACCGGTATTAAAAAGGCTTAAGGATTGATTTGAAAGATTATAACGAATCACGCCAAAATTCCAAACCGACATCCATAAATTATTTTTAGAATCGGGGTAAATCGACCATATTACGGCAGGGCCTTGCCCCTTGAGTAATTGAAAAGTACTGCTTGAATTAATAATGGGTTCAAAAACTTTCTTTTTAAGATGGTACTTAGTTAAACTGCCATTGGTGGTGCCAATTAAAAGTGCATCTCCGCTAACTATTGAAATTGCTGACACCTGGCCCATTGGCATGCCTTCGGGTCTGAAAAAATCAAAACTCTTGTCACTAGGATTATAAATTTTGATTCCCAAATCAGTTAAAAACCAAATTTGCTTGTCATTGTCTTCAGCAATTGAAAGTACTAATTGACTTAAACCTTCTTTGCCTGTGAAAGATTGGCTATTTAGTTTATTCACATCTGCATCGTGTGGATTGGTAATTAATACCGCGCCAACATTTTCAGTACCTATCCAAATTTGTCCTTTATGATCTTCGAAAAAACTGTAAATTTTTTTGTCCTGTGGTAAAAGTTTCGACTTCACTTCTTCAAACACTTTGCCGTTAAAGCGAGTTACAGTGCCATTGTCGTGCCCAAGCCAAATATAGTTTTTGTTGTCTTTGTAAATGGCACTTACATTGTTTTCAGCCATCCCGTTTTCGGTGGTGTAATTCTCGAAATTTTTCCCATCAAAACGTGATACGCCACCAGCAGTAGCAAACCAATAGAAACCGGCGCTGTCTTGAATGATGCCCGAAACATTCGACTGGGCCAAGCCATCCTTTACGCCATAGTTGGCGAAATAATAAGATTGAGAATAATCAAGGAAAGGTAGAAGTAGCAGTAGACAAAAAAGAAACCTGTTTTTTTGCATAATTAAATTTGCAAAATTATTTCTTAATGAAGAAGAAAGTTCCGCCTTCATCTTCAAGATCTTTAATCTTACCAAATTTTGGAGCTTGATTTCCAGCAGCAGACACTGCAGCAGTCACCTTTTTTACAAGTTTCTCAATCGGTAAACAAGGCTCAACATTTGTGTTTAATGTTGATACAAACGATTTTGTAAACTGAGAATTATCTGAAGCCAACTCGAATCCTGCTGAAGTAAACACTTGCGATGATTTGGCTTTGGTTAATTCAAAATTATCGCATTTTTGACCATCTGATCCGCCTCTCATGGCCATTAAGAA
>JBAXXZ010000093.1:0-7419 GCA_037127575.1 Bacteroidota bacterium
GTAAATATATTGTTTATACATGGGCAGAATCAGACACATTAACAGGGGGAGTAAAATGGAATACAAAGCCTAATATTAAGGCACGTTTAATTGACACAGATACTTACTTGATAAGTAACACAAAATTAAATTTAACACAGGGAACTAATTCACTTGTGAGTAACATAGCCACTTTTCATTTTGTTGCCCCGACATTTAGTTTCGTAAATAATAACTCAGGAATAAATATAAAATTGCCTCTAACTGTTTCAAATAATCAGTTATGGGCTTCACTAACTAGTTGCGACCATTGGTTTGCAGCGGCTGATTTAAGTTTCTCATCATCTATGCACAGTTTTACTTCAAGCATTGCAACAACTGGAATTATTCAACAACAAATTGCGAATTATAATTTATTGGTTTACCCTAATCCTGTTAAAGATTATCTCACAATAAAATGTCCAGAATCGTTCGCAAAGATTACAATTACAAATTTGTTAGGACAAACTTTTTACCAAAATGATAATTTCGACACTTCGCAAAATATTGATTTAAGCACACTTTCAAAGGCAGTTTATTTTTTGAAAGTAGAAATTGGCAGGGGGCAAAAAGTAATTAAGATTGTAAAAGATTGAGTACTTTGCTTTTAAATTTCATTTCTAACAATACAGCGTAAAAAATTTTCAGGCTATTTTTGTTCAGTGCATAAAGGCTAAACAAATTAGGCTGTTTGTTGTTGTTGTTGTATAAATCAATTTTTTGTGATTAATCCAATCGATAAAGACAAAGTAGCTGAACAGCCGGGACTAATTAGCTACCCGCATCACTTAGGAAGTATTGTTGTAAAACCTGAAGATACGGGCAAACTTAAATCCAGGGCATTATCAGCCATGTATGAGCAAACCCATTCGCAATTACAGCAAATTCAATTGCAAGTTGAACTGATGTTGGCGCAAGCCAATGACATTAAAAGCCGAATTGCAATCAGCGAAAAAATATATCATGCCAAATTATCTTTTGAGCCTTTTGCAGGTAAAACCTACCACCTTTATCGCCGGGAGAATGAATTTGTGTTAATGATGATTAGTCCTGATGAATGGGGAAGATCAAAAAAAGACACACTCGAATTCATTGATAGCGTGAAGCTTTTGAGCGACCATACTTGGGAAATTGTAAATAAGTAAAAGGTAAATTGATCTCAAATATTTCAAGGAATCAAGAATTAATTTTTAAGAGCAACATTTTTAGATGGCATTTACTTTTGGCAAAGCTAAATGCTTTGAATTGAGAATATATGTGGTCCTTAATCGTTATCCCATACACAAATCTAATTCTCATCTCACCAAAATTGCAATAGAAGCGCCATTCCTTGCATTTTCACTTAAGGTCTTAAAACATATACGGTGTCTTAAAATCTTCCCAAAAACAATCCGAACAAATTAATTACTTTTGATGCCTTTAGTGTAAAAGCCTTCGCCAAATGTTCAAGTCCTTCAATAAACATTATCTCCTATTACACTTACTTGTGTTCATTTGGGGCTTTTCTCCCATTTTAGGCCGATACATCACCGTTGATGCTTGGGCCTTGGTTTGGTACCGCATACTCATCACGCTTATTGTAATGTATGCTTACTTGCTTTTCACAAAACACAATTTTAGGGTGTCAAAAAAACATTTTTGGCAAATGGCAGGCATTGGCATCATCATCATGGTGCATTGGCTGGCCTTTTACGGGGCGCTAAAAGTATCAAACATCAGCATCACCATGGTGGCCTTTAGTTCAGGTACCTTGTTCAGCTCCATCATCGAGCCGTTTTTATACAAGCGCAAAATCCGACTCTATGAAGTGCTCATTGGTTTTGTAATCATTGCCGCCATTGCATTAATTTTTTCAATCGAAAGTAATTATTGGCTTGGCATTGTTTTAGGCATTTTGGCCGCCTTTACATCCTCACTATTTGGCGTGTTTAATGGTATTTTGTCACATCAGCTTAAATCGGGCATCATTAGTTTTTACGAACTAAGTGCCGCATTTATTGGCCTAAGTTTGGTGCTTCTATTCACCGGCAGTTTTAATTCTGCTTTTATTCAACTCGATCAAGATTCTGTTATTGGTTTATTATTGCTTAGCCTTGTTTGTACCGTATTTCCATTTATCAAAGCAGTCGATTTGGCCAAACACATCAGTCCCTACACCATCGTGCTAACATTGAACCTCGAAACTGTATACGGTATTATTTGGGCCGTTTTGTTTTACCACGAAAATAAAGAAGTAAAACCCAGCTTTTATATTGGGGTATTGATTATTTTACTGGCGATATTTTTAAATTCGTACTTAAAAAAATGGAGAGATAAATCACTTGCAAAAAACAATGGCTGAAATACAATATAAAAAAATTCTGGTTATTCGCTTTAGCTCTATTGGCGATATAGTTCTTACCACGCCTTTACTGCGAGCCATCAAAAGCCAATTAATGGGCATCCAATTGCATTTTGTTTGTAAGGATGTTTTCGCCACTACTTTGCAACATAATCCTTACATCGATCAACTTTATACCTTCACCACTGAGATAGATGAATTGTTAGCCAAACTTCAAAGCGAACATTACGATTTAATCATTGATTTACACAATAATCTCCGCAGCTATCGACTAATCAGAACTTTGGGCGTAAAAGCTTTCCACTTTCCCAAACTCAATGTGCGAAAATTTATTGCCGTGAATTTTAAAAAACTTCATGTGCTCCCAAGTCAACACATTGTAGACCGTTATTTTCAGGCAGTCGAAAAGTTACGTATAATGCCCGATGGCAAAGGACTTGATTATTTTATTACTGAAACGGATCACATTGATATAACTGCTCATTTAGCAGAAAAAAGTAATTCCAAATTCATTGCCCTGGTGGTTGGTGGTTCGTATTTTACCAAACAAATTCCACTAAATAAGTTAAACGATATTTGTCATCAAGCTGTTTTGCCTATTGTTATTTTGGGCGGAAAAGCCGATGCCGCAATCGCCGCAGAACTTTGCAAACAACACAACAACCTTGTGAATTTGTGCGGTCAATTAAGTCTTAATCAAAGTGCTTCTGTCATTCAACAAGCCGAGTGGGTCATTACTTCCGATACCGGTTTAATGCACATTGCATCAGCTTACAATAAAAAAATTATTTCTGTCTGGGGAAATACCATCCCCCAATTTGGCATGCCGCCTTATATGCCAAATTCTCAAAACAAAATATTGGAAGTTAAAAATTTGCCATGTCGACCTTGCTCTAAGTTGGGCTATAAAAAATGTCCCATTCAACATTTTAAATGCATGCAAAACCAACACTTCTCTTTCTTGAAGGATTTGGATACTGAAGGCAATTAGTCAAGCCAATAAAATAATCTGATTTGTTTGTGGGCGCTTTAACGGGCCTTCTTTGCGGCGGCACTGGCAAAAGCCCAAATTTGTAGGCCTGCAGGGGCTTCCTTCGGTCGCCGCCGCTGCCAACAAATTTTGGCCTTTTGCTGCGCGCCGGCCTCCATTCAGTCCCTAGCGCTGATTGTATTTGGGTTTTATCAATCAGCTAGCAATTGAATTTTAACGAAGCATTTCAATAAAAAAAAGAGGGTAGCAATTTAACATCACCACCCTCCTTAATTTTCACGAAAATTTTACTCTTTCACAATTTTCTTGCGAATCACTGCATCCCCAACACTTATCTCAACTATATAAATGCCTTTGGCCAAAGTTTCAACATGTATGCTTGTGCCGTTATTCACGTTTTTATCAAAAGCCAATAATTGTCCAATACTACTATACAATGCATAATTAAAAGTGAAGCCGCTTAATTGTACATTCAATAATCCTTTGGTTGGATTTGGGAACAATTGTAAGTCATTTGCCATAAGTACTTTTCCGTCAATACCGGTAGCAATACCTACACAATCCCACGATTTTGTTGTACAACCCCTTGCATCGGTAACGGTTACCGTATAACAGCCTGTTGCCAAACCGCTTGCAATAGCAGTTGTGCCGCCGCTAGGAGCCCACACATAGTTAAATGGCGCTGTGCCACCACTTGGATTAACCGATAAAACACCATCCGCGCAAGTACCACAAGTGGCATGGGTGGCAGTGATATTGGCAATCATGGTATTTTGTGTATTGCTTACCGAGAAAATATTAAAACTTTTACATCCTGTATTATCAGTTGTATTCAGCGTATATAAACCGGCACATAAATTGGCGCAGGGTATGCTGCTGCAAGTGGTACCTGATAAACTGTAAGTATAAGGACTATTACCACCATTGGTGAAGGCATTTAATTGACCATTGCAGCTATTGCCGCATGAAGCATTGGTAACACTGAGTGAACTTACAGGATTTGGATTTACCACCACGCTAAATATATTTAATGAAGGACAGCTTGCAGTGCCGCTTCCGGCCGAAACAGTGTAACTACTTGTAACTATTGGGGTCAAACTAATTGTATTGCCGGTAGCGCTCGAGTTCGACCATGTATAATTACTAAATGAACCCGATGCCGTTAACACCAACGATTTCCCTAAACACACAGTAAACGAAGGGTTAGCATTCACCGCAATTGTACTTGATGGAATGATGTTGATGGTTTTAGTGGCAATGCCTTGGCAAGTGCCATTGTTTCCGGTAACTGTGTAAATACTGGTTGCAGTTGGTGATACAACAATTGAAAAGGCGGTGGCGCCTGTGCTCCATGAATAAGTGGCGGCACCTATTACGTAAAGTGTTGCCTGGCTACCCGCACATACGCTGTTGGCACTGGCGTTTACAGTTAAATTAATGGCAGCCCCGCCTGTGTTAATGCCTACGCTTGCGGTATTACTGCAGCCATTGCTAGTGCCTGTTGCCGTATAAACAGTGTTTACACTAGGGCTCACCACAATTTGAGATCCACTGCCTCCATTGCTCCAAGTATAGTTGGTGGCACCTGAAGCGGTTAATGTGGCATTCGAACCCGGACAAATTGAAATTGAAGGGGCTGATGCAATTGAAACAGCCGGCGGTGCGCTTACTGAAATTGTTTGAATAGCCGAACCTGTACACGACCCACTGGCACCGATAACAGAATAAGTATTGGTACCAGTTGGATTCACTACAATCGATGACGTATTGGCATTGTTGCTCCATGTGTAACTATTTGCGCCGCTGGCACTTAATGTGGCAGAATTACCGGTACAAATGCCAACAGGGGCATTAATCAAAACAGACAATGAACTTCCCAAACTAACGCTAACGGTTGCGGTATTTACGCAATTGTTTAAGTTGGCACCACTAACAGTATAAGTTGTATTGGCACTTGGTGTAACCACAATCGAATTGAGGTTCGATCCGGTATTCCACGAATATGTATTCGCGCCACTTGGGCTTAAAGTGGCACTGCCGCCACTGCAAATGGTGTAACTTGAAACAGTAATAACTGGCAAGGCATTCACACCCACAGATGTGTTTGTTGTGCCGGTACAACCACTTCCTGTGCCCGAAACAGAATAAGTGCCCGATATACTTGGCGTGATACTAATACTGGTGCTGTTCGATCCGTTAAACCAAGTGTAAGTAGAGGCAGCATTACCTACTGAAGATACCGACAAGGTAACAGCATTACCAACACAAATTGCACTTTGTGAAGAAACAACGTTGAGGGTTGGACTTGGATTAACAGTTACATTCACCACGCAAATACCAACACAACCGGAAGTGCAATTAGCGCCTAAAATAGTATGTGAACTGCTTGCTGCAGGTGTGATTGTGTTTGTTCCGCTTGAATAAGTATAAGAGCATGCTCCAGTTGGACTAAAAACGATACTCATACCTTGGCATATTGGATTTGTAAGTACTGTAATAACAGGTAAAGCGGATACCGTTACAACCCTAATGGCTGTTCCGGTGCAAGTGCCGTTTGAACCGAGTACACTATAGGTGGTTGTAATACTCGGATTGACAACAATGGATTGACTGTTAGAAGCTGTACTCCAAGTAAAATTACTTGCCCCTGTGGCCGTTAATGTTCCGGCACCTCCTGCGCAAAGCGATAAACTGTTAATACTAATTGGTAAGGTGCCAATGCTAACGCTAATTGTTTTAGTATCAAAACAAGAACCACTATAACCGGTTACTGTGTAAACAGTTGTTACACTTGGCGACACATTAATTGCGTTGCTTGAAACGCCGGTATTCCAACTGTAACTTGTTGCACCGCTAGCTTGTAAAGTTAATGATGTGCCCGCACAAATTGTTTGATTGGCACTCACCGAAAGCGTTAACAAGCCGCCAACCGCTACATTAATTACCGTTGAAGTAGCGCAAACACTGTTGCTTGCATATACGGTGTAGTTGCTTGTTACACTCGGACTCACAACTGCAGCACTACCTGTACTATTAATTGGTAACCAAGTATAATTACTGGCCCCGCTTGCTGTGAGCGTTGCTGAATTACCTAAACAAATAGTAGTATTCGCACTGGCAATTAAGGACATTTGTCCCGACATTGTAAAAGGTTGATTGCTTGCATTATTGTTCATGTTAGGGTCGGTGGTGCCATTAGGCGAATAAATCCCAATGTTGTATACTTTGTTGCCGCTGCTTAATCCGGTAATCATCGGTAAGCCAACCATTAATGAACTGCTTGGTGCAATTACGCCACTCCATGGGGTTGTTTGTGTGCCAACCCCGCTTACGTTATAACTAAAAGTGGCCGTGGTGATGGTGTTGGTGCCATAATTGTAAAGCATCACACTCGGATTGATGGATGTAGAACAAGTAATGTTTTGTGAAAAAGTTGGACTGCTGACATATAAAATACCAATGTCATTCACCACAGTTGGCGAATTACAAACAGTTGAAGTAATTAAACCAAGTCGCATGGGCGAATTGGTCATGATTAATTGTGCCCTTGTTTTTTGATCATTGGTAAACATATACATACAGGCATCATTGGTGTAATCCATATAATTCATGAACATATCGCCATTGGTGTTCGATTGACCTGAAAGGGTGCAGGTGTTGGCTTGAAAAGGATATGTAGGACAGTTATAATTACATCCTGCCGGAGAAGCTGTGCCTCCCTTTTGTGGCGGTGTATCATTGCAATAATCTGTTGCACCACATTGACCTGCATCTCCCCATATATGTCTTAAGCCCAACCAATGGCCAATTTCATGTGTCGCAGTTCTGCCTTTATTATATGGCGCGCCTGCAGAAGCTGTTCCAACACTTCCAAAAGCAGTATTCAACATCACTAATCCGTCGGTTGTTGTTGAACCAAATGGGGGACTTAATCCTGCAAGACCCGATGTGCCTGGATTTGGAAAGGTTGCATAACCCAATATACCACCGCTTATGCCACAAACCCACATGTTCATGTATTTATTCGGATTCCAAATTGTGGCGGGTTTAATGGTGGCATCGATATATG
>JBAXXZ010000094.1:0-7358 GCA_037127575.1 Bacteroidota bacterium
AAGCGGCTTTATGTAAATGTTTTTCGCAAAGCTGAATGATGCGGCGGTAAAATAGAATGGGGTCTGAATCAAAAACAAATAAGGCACCATGTGGTTCATGATCGAGGACAGCCGCTTCTATTTGCGTTTTTTCACTTTCCAAAACATAGGGCGGATTACTTACAATTAAATCAAAAGCTTTGTTTTCTAAGTGATCAGATACGGCCGCACTTAATATGTCACAATTAAAAAAGTGTATGTTCAATCCGTATTTAGCGGCATTTTTTTCAGCGGTTAATAATGCATCGGCGCTTATATCACAAGCACTTACTTCACAAATGGGACGGTGTTTTTTTATCGTAATTGGAATGCACC
Source organism: Bacteroidota bacterium (assembly GCA_037127575.1). Taxonomy (GTDB): domain Bacteria; phylum Bacteroidota; class Bacteroidia; order B-17B0; family Aurantibacillaceae; genus Aurantibacillus. Next base: position 355 of record JBAXXZ010000094.1, read on the forward strand.
CGCTACCTGTGCCTATATCTAAAACTGAAGTAATGTTTTGGTTTTGTTTTAATATAAGTGACACCAATTCTTCTGTTTCGGGCCTTGGAATTAAAACCGATTTGTTCACAATAAAGGGCATGTCATAAAAATATGCCGCTCCCAGCACATATTGAATTGGCTGCTGTTTTTGAATGGCTTTGCAGGCGTTGTAGATATCCAACAAATCGCTTTGGTTGAGGTTTTCATTGAGCTTTAGATGGAGGTCTTTTTTAGGGATGCCTAAATAATGCTCTACCACCAATGCAAATTGCGCATCAATTTCTGATTGATCCATCATGGCATTCAGCTCACGTAAATAATATGCACGAAGGTGTTCTAATTTGTTGCCGGCAATTTTCATTTTAGTCCTTGATTATCTTAAAGCGAAATGCTTCTTGCCGATTTTGAATATTGATTAATAGTAGGCCGTGGTATTGGCTTAGGTTATTGAATGTGATGTTAAATGTTTCACCACTGAAGTTTCCTTCACAAAGTTTATCGCCATTTAAAGCATACACTTGATAAAATCCGCCATCGCTGTTGTTTAATTTGATTTGAATTTGCTCTTGAAATGGATTGGGGAAAAATTGAATATTGTTTTTTTCAAATTCATGCATTCCTGTAAATACTTTAATGTCGTTACAGGTCATTGCTGCTATACCGTCGAGTTTACCAAAGCCCCATTGGTAATTGGGTACAATACTTCCGGTGTAAGCATCTTGATAGGCGCAGTACCTTATGGCATCGCGTACTTCGCGGTTACTTGCAGATGGATTTTTCTGCAGAAACAGTGCGGCCAAACCTGCCACTACTGGCGCTGCAGCTGAGGTGCCGCCACCCAATACATGGTAGCCGCCTGGGGCTACATTCTGTGGCTGAACGGAAATGTAAACCGGTTTTAAAGACATTACTACGGCACTAAATACCGAATTGCCTGTAGCGCAAACATCCGGTTTTATGCGTCCGTCGCGGGTAGGACCGCTGCTGCTGGTTTGTGCAATTTTGCCGCCGGTTTCCCCAATACTTTGAATGCTGTTGTTGTAGTCTTTGTAACGGTATACATTCACATAATTGCCAACCGTTATGACTTCTTCACTGTTTTGAAAACCACTCACCATGGTGTAAAAGGTGTCGGGCATCATGTACTTGGTCATTTTTGGATACTGCAATTGACTTGGTAATCCGCTAGACACAAAATCAAAATTCCAGGCATGATGCAATCCTTTTCCGGTGGTTTCAACGCGCCAAAAAGTACTGACTGAATCGGCACGTATTTTATAGTACCATTCACAAACTCCGGACGAGTTCACCGAACTGCTCATTTCAATAATTCCAATGCGTTTGTTGTTCGCAAAAATGGTATCACGCTTAATACTGCTTAATCCTGTACTGTAATTTCTAAACGGGGTCCTTTGCAGTTGGCTGTAATTTAAACGATTGGCGCCAATGCTGATTTTTAAGTTTTTAAATTGGGCAGTATCGCCGTAACACCAATATTCTAAATCAGATGTATTGTTGTTTAACCAAGTGAAGAGGGTGTCGGTTGCTGTGCTGTTGGTTTTCACATGAAATTTATAAGCGCCTGCATTGCCTGCTGCAGCTACCAATGCACGTCCGGGTTGGTTGATGAGCTGGGCTTCAATCAGTTTTGATTCTAAATCGGTGCCGTCGTGACTGCCATAATAATCGCCAACGCTGGCATTAATTACGCAAGGCTTGTTTAACTGTTGGGCTTTGGTAAAAATATATTTTACTGCGTCGGCAATGGTTGGGCCTATACGGTTAAAATCGAGTGCCACCACAATTAAGTCGGCTTTGGAGGCGATGCCTTCATTGGTGCCGTTGGCTCTGCCGTTGCCCGCAGCGATGCCTGAAACGTGTGTGCCGTGACCATAATAAGGCGCGTCGCTGTGACTGCATTGCCCGGCATTAATTTCAGTGGCCGTCCACTCGCGCCCGTAATTAAAAGGACTAGGTGCATTGCTGCTAGGAGATATTGTTTGATCCCACAAAAATTTGATGCGTGTATGACCGAGTGAATCTTTTAAATCAGGATGATTAAAATCTGTTCCGGTATCGATGATGCCGATTAAAACACCTTCACCATTATATGCCTGAGGAAGAGGTGCTGTCCATACTTTGACCTGCTTGATGCGGTTGCGGTAAATCATGGTATCGTTTAAGGGCCTTTTTTTTGCATGGGGCAATTCGGCATATTGAATCAATCCTTTTTCTTGTAAGGATAATAAACTTGCGTAGTTGCATTCTATGGATGCAATGTTTTCGGTGGCATAAATAATTTTAAAATGATCACTTTTTTCGTACTTTTTCAGGTCATTTACTGAACCTTCAACCAAAATATTTAAACGCAAGACACTACCCGATGAATTTTGGAACATAAAACGCAGCGCGGCGTTCATCTGGCCCAGTTGCGCAAAAGAAAAGGAAATTCGAAACAAAAATATCGCGAGGAATATCAGCCGCATGATTAATTTTATGTCTAATTTAGTCAAAAAATCGATTGGCCTTAAGGAAGAAGTATACTTGCCTATTAATTGTTTTGTTATTGGCTATTTTCAATGCCAAAGCGCAAAGCGACAGCATTCCATTGAATGTTATTTTCGGTATTTCTGACGGGGTGTATTTGAGTTATTTTGATTTTAGACACGGTCATGCCATTAAAAAAGCGGATATCGTATCAAAGTTGGATACGAATCAAATTGATTTTATGACCAAGGTGTTGGCTCAGGATAAATTTCAATTTAGCAAAGATGGTCAACTCAATACCATGGAGAGCAAAAAGGTGTTTGCTTATTTACAAAATAATGCCTTGCATTTGGCTTATAATGAGGAATTTTATCGCGTGCCTGTTTTCGGTGCCATCTCTTATTTGGTGGCAAAAGTGAAAGTGATTACGCCAGGGTATTATGACCCGCGTTTTGGTTATCAAACAGGCAGCACCACCACCACCGAATTAAAAGAATTTCTCATGAGTGTATACGATGGCAGTATTCAAGAGTTTACTTTACAAAGGGCAGAAAACCTAATGTCGACTGACAAGGTATATTACGAAGAAATCAAAAAATTAAGTGCAAGAAACCGACGAAAACAAATTTACAGTTTAATACGTCGTTTTAATGAATTGCATCCTGTTTACGTTTTGAAATAAAGGATTGCTTTTGAAAAAATCAAATCATTTTTTTCGACATCAAATGGTGTTGTATTTGTCCCCACAACAAAAACGATTTTTCGACAATATGGTAGCCTTTTTTTTCGTAAAAGCCAAGGGCGTTTTCACGGGCTTGTAGTTCAATGGCTTGTAATTGCAGTAATTGTGCCTTTTCTTCCAAAAATAGCAGAACATTTTCACCGTAACCTTTTCCTTGTTCATTTTTTGCAACAGCCATAAAACGAATCTGGCCAATGTTGTTTGGATTGATTTGTAAACGCCCACAAGCGATGACTTCCGCATTTTCATTTTCAATAAAGGCGTTGTAGCTCTTACGCTCCAAATTATCGCTTGCTGTTTCAATGCTTTGCTGCCAATCGTGACGAAGCACGAGATAACGCAATTGAATGATGCGCCGAATGGTGTCATCGTTGCTTGCCAGTTGTACCTTATGCTTCATCTTCGATAAATTTAAAGGCGATGCCTGAAACCGCTTGAATCTTCTGCTTTTTAAAGTCAAAGCTTTTAAGCATGCTATGCGCAGCCGGCAATTCGAATACGTCTTTTAAATTCCTGATTTTTCCAATTGGAACATCATTTTGTAAACAGGCATCAAATAAATAGTTATAGGGGATTTTTTTAATCGCATTGTATAAAACAACGTAAAGCTCCGAACGGTTAGTAACACGTAATTGGTTGTTACGGTATTTGTTTTGTGCCGGTAATAAGTGTAAATCGATGATTTCACAAAGATTTTTAAATTGTTTGTTGCTCCCAATAGCGAAGGTAATGAGGTGTTGGTCTTTGGTTTCAAAAAGCTCGCCGTAGGGTGCAATGTTAGGATGTAAACTACCGCTTTGCGACGGTAAATGACCTGCATTTAACCAATTGCTTGCTTGATTCACCAAAGCTGCTAAAGCCGAATCAAACAAAGACACTTGAATGTGTGAACCTTTTTGTTCCTTGTATCTTTTAAGCAAGGCAATTAAAATGGCTTCTTTTAATTGGTGACCTGCTAATACATCAATGAGCGCAACAGGCATCTTTAAAGGTTTTTGTTTGGCCTCACCGTTCATCGACATAAAGCCACTTTCAGCTTGTAATATTAAATCGTAGGCACTACGGTCTGAATCTTCGCCAAATCCATTAATGGCAGCATAAATAATTTGTGGATTTATTTTAGAGATACTTTGATAATCTATTTTTAATTTTACATCGTCACCTTTTTTATAATTGCTAATGATGATGTCGGCACCTTCACACATTTGATACAATGCTTGAAGCTGTTTTGGAGTCGATAAGTCTAACATCACAAATTCTTTAAAGGCATTGATGCTCCAGAAATAGGCGCTGCCTTCGTCTTCAGGCTTTTCAGTTTTCAGTTTCCAACTCCGGGTAACATCGCCATTTGTTTTTGGATTTTCAACTTTGATTACTTTGGCGCCAAGTTCTGCAAAAAAGTAACCTACACTCGGTCCGGCTAAAACACTGGCCAACTCTATAACTTTTAAATCTTTAAAAAGTGATTTCAATTTTTTTGTGGTAAAAAGATGACAAGTAAAATGATGATGACAATGGGTAACAAGAGTAGGTAAGACACGGGTTTTGCAAAATTAAGCGTTGCACCCATCACAGGATTTCTTTTAGGAACAAGTATCCTTGAATCATTTCGGTTATAGTAAATAAAACCTCCCCAACGGTAATTTTTGGGATCCAGTTCAGGTTTATCTTCCCATTCACTCATCGCAACTCGGCTTGGAATTTTTCTTTGTATTGTTTGATTAATTTTTCCATCACCCCTTCAATTTGTTTGTCGGTTAAGGTGCTTTCATGATTCGACAAAGTGAAACTTAAGGCATAGGATTTTTTGCCGCCCAATTTTTCGCTTTCAAAAATATCAAAGAGATTTACTTCTTTTAATAGCTTTCGTTCAGTGTGCATGGCCGCATCCACCAAATCTTGGTACTTCACCGATTTGTCGAGTAATAAGGCCAAGTCGCGACGCACACTTGGAAATTTATTTAACTCTTCAAACTGAATGTGGTTTTTGTTCATGGCCTTATGCAACATATCCCATTCGATGCAAGCGTAAAACACGGCTTGTTGAATATCCAAACTTTTTAATGTTTTGGCTTTAACCAAACCAATATTGGCCAGTGGTTTGTTGTGCAAGGTGTAACTTAAACCATATTCAAATTGAGCATAGTTGCTTTCGCTGCTTTTGTAATCCTTAATGCCAAGTTTGTGGAACAATGATGTAACAATGGCTTTTAGTGCATTTAAGTCGCTCGATTGATTAAATTGATATGGATTTTCAGAAAAAACTTGACCACACATAAAAATAGCAAGGTGTTTGGTTTCGGTGTATTTTAATGTCTCTCCTTCAGCCATGGTGTAGCTGCGACCAATTTCAAACATTTTTAAATCGCTGTTTTTTCGGTTTAAATTGTAAGCAATACTCTCTAAACCACTCGGTAGCATATCAGCGCGTAATACATTTAAATCCTGACTTAAGGGATTAAGTACTTTCACCACTTGGGCATCGGGGTAATGCGATTCTTTCGACAAAGAAAGGTTCATCATTTCATTAAAACCGTTGTTTTCGAGAAACTGTCCGATTTTATTTTCCAATTCCAAATCAATATTTCTTCCACCATGAGAAGCTGTGTAACTGATGCTCTTGCTGACTTCAATATTGTTGTAGCCGTAAACACGCATCACTTCTTCAATCACATCCACTTCGCGGGTAACATCAGTTTTATAACGTGGCACACTTAATAACAAACCATCATTGCCTTCTTTCTCAATGCCTATGCCCAAATGAATTAAGATGGATTTAATCACGGCATTGTCGATGTTTTTTCCAATCAGGTCTTTGCAATTTTGAAATGAGAAGGCCACTTGATAGGGTTCCAATTTTTCAGGATAAATGTCAACGATATCCATACTTAGAGTGCCACCTGCCAATTCAAAGATTAATTCGGCGGCACGCTGCAAGGCGATAACCGTTATTTCCGGATCGGTGCCTCTTTCGAAACGAAAAGAAGCATCGGTTTTTAAACCATGGTGTTTAGAGCTCACGCGCACACTTGTTGCTTCAAAATAGGCGCTTTCTAAAAATACGCCTGTTGTGCTTTCTGAGACACCACTGTTTTTACCGCCAAAGACTCCTGCCAAACACATTACTTCATGTTCGTTGGCAATGACCAAATCTGTGTTTTTTAATTTTCTTTCAAGGCCATCTAAGCTTAAGAACAGTTCATTTTCATTGGCTTTTCGCACCAGTATTTTTTTGCCGCTAATTTTTTCAAAATCAAAAGCATGTAAGGGTTGACCGGTTTCATGCAATACATAATTGGTAATATCAACGATGTTGTTGATAGGACGAACACCAATGGCTTTTAGGCGGTTTTGTAACCAAGTTGGACTTTCTTTTACTTGAATGCCGCTGATGACAAGGCCGCTATAACGTTTGCAGGCAGAGGCATCTTGTACATTGATTTGAATGTTGTTTAAACCGCTGGCCTCGCCAAATTGTTTATTAATTTTTAAAGCAGCCGTATAACTTGACACTTTTTTATGGCAATTTAAAATGGCTGCTAAATCGCGTGCAACGCCATAATGCGAGGTGGCATCGCTTCTATTGGGTGTTAAACCGATTTCAAGTACAGTATCATTCTCAATTTTAAAATAGTCGGCAGCAGGAAGTCCGACAGTTGTCTCTTCAGGCAAAACCATTATGCCGGCGTGGCTTTCGCCTAAACTAATTTCATCTTCGGCACAAATCATGCCTTCGCTAAGCGCGCCTCTAATT
>JBAXXZ010000095.1:0-7308 GCA_037127575.1 Bacteroidota bacterium
GTACTCAGCAGTTCAATATAAGCTAAGGTATCATCCTTAAATTCGTTCACACCAACCACACTCACCTTGTTAATTTTAAATCTAAAATCCGGGAATGAAGAAATCAAACTTAAATCAAAATCACCAAAATCTACCTTGGCATTTAAATTTGCATTGGCCTGTTCCTTCACAATAGCAACAATTTTATTCTTAAAAATAAATGGGGCTGCTGCCAACAAAACAATTAGCAACAGCAATGTAATGCTTGTCCATTTTAGAATGCGTGTAAAAGTATTTTTTTTAGCCGAACTATTCATGTGTGTGTTTTTAGAACAATAAAAATAAGAAGAAATACAATATCATCTTCTTTGTTTTATGGCAGGATTTGATTAGATGTTATTCGCAATTTCCAATTTAAAAAACAGCTATAACCGACTCGCTTAAGCTGAATAATTTCTAATTGCATTTCCTCTTAAATCCAAAGTTCAAATAAATTCAATGGTTCGATTTATTTTTTAAAAACAAATCTATTTTTTCCAATTCCTAAAAACAAAAAAACCTCCACGAAGGAGGTTCTTTTAATGATCAACTATTGACCTTATAATTTTGCTTTGATTTCTATCATCTCATATCCCTCAATGATATCACTAATTACAATGTCGTTAAAGCCTTCAATATCCAAGCCGCATTCGTATCCGGATGCTACCTCTTTTACATCATCTTTAAAACGTTTTAATGATCCTAATGCACCAGAATGAATCACAATGCCGTCGCGAATTACACGTACTTTGGTATTGCGTGTTACTTTACCGTCTAACACATAACAACCTGCAATGGTTCCAACCTTGGTAATTTTAAACACCTCGCGTACTTCAATATTACACACAATTTTTTCTTCAAACTCAGGGGCCAACATACCTTCCATGGCCGCCTTAATTTCATTGATTGCATCGTAAATAATAGAATATAAGCGGATGTCGATTTCTTCCACCTCAGCCAATTTACGGGCGCTGGTGCTTGGTCGTACTTGGAAGCCCAAAATAATGGCGTTTGATGCTGAGGCCAATAACACATCGCTTTCGCTAATTGCACCTACCGATTTGTGAATTATGTTCACGGCTATTTTTTCGGTTGATAATTTCAATAACGAATCTGCCAAAGCTTCAATCGATCCATCCACATCACCCTTAATGATAATGTTTAATTCCTTGAAATCACCAATCGCCAAACGACGACCAATTTCATCTAATGTAATGTGTTTGTGCGTACGTATACCTTGTTCGCGTTGTAATTGTAAACGTTTGTTGGCAATTTCACGCGCCTCACGTTCATCATTCATCACATTAAATTTATCGCCTGCTTGTGGTGCACCGCTCAATCCCAATACTTTCACCGGATGTGATGGTCCTGCTTGATCTACCTTCTGGCCACGCTCATTAAACATGGCACGAACACGCCCGCTGTAACTGCCGGCCAACATAATGTCGCCAATTTTTAAAGTACCTGTTTGTACCAAAATGGTGGATACATACCCGCGCCCTTCTTCCATACTGGCTTCAATCACACTACCTGCGGCATTGCGCTTAGGGTTAGCTTTTAAATCCATCATATCGGCCTCAAGCAATACTTTTTCCAACAACAAATCAATGTTTTTACCTTGTTTTGCAGAAACTTCCTGACACTGGAATTTACCGCCCCACTCTTCTACCAAAATATTCATCTGCGATAATCCTTCGCGAATTTTATCAGGATTTGCGCCCGGTTTATCAATTTTATTGATTGCAAAAATCATGCGAACACCCGCGGCTTGCGCATGGTTAATAGCTTCCTTGGTTTGTGGCATAATGCTATCATCGGCCGCTACCACAATAATGGCAATGTCGGTAATTTTAGCACCACGCGCACGCATGGCCGTAAAGGCTTCGTGACCCGGTGTATCTAAAAATGTTACACTTCGGCCATCAGCCAATTTAACGTTGTAGGCTCCTATGTGCTGCGTAATACCGCCTGCTTCTCCGGCCACTACATTGGCACTACGTATAAAATCTAATAATGATGTTTTACCGTGGTCAACATGACCCATAACGGTTACAATTGGCGGACGAGGCATTAAATCTTCGACAGAATCTTTATCCTCTTCAATTGATTCAATGTCTTCAGCAGTGCCAAATTCGATTTTATACCCAAACTCTTCGGCAACAATTGAAATAGTTTCTGCATCCAAACGTTGATTGATGGATACAAATAAGCCCAGAGACATACAGGTAGAAATAATTTGCGTTACCTGAACATTCATCATTTGCGCCAACTGATTTGCACTTACAAACTCAGCCACACGCAATAACTTCTTGTCCGCTTCAGCAATCACAGCCTTTTCAGCCATACGGTCACGAATCTCATCACGCTTCTCGCGACGGTATTTCGACGTTTTTGACTTGTTTCCCTTTTCGCTTAAACGCGCCAAGGTTTCTTTTATTTGTGCTTGAATTTCTTCTTCGGTAAGCTCATGACGCGGTTTACCGGGTGTTGCAGGCCCAGGCTTTTTAGCACGCGGATCACCATATTTTTCTTTGGCTTTCTCGCGGGCAATGGCCGATTGTTCTTTACCAACTTTTTTAATTTCTTCCTCCGATAATCCTCCCTTGCGAATGCGCTTGCGTTTTTTCTTGTCGGCGGCACTGGCATTAGGATTGGCAACCGGTGGTTTTTTTAATGTTTCTTTTGCAACCGGTAACTCTACGCGGCCTAAAATTTTAGGGCCTTCAAGTTTTTCGTATTTGGTTTCAATAAACTCTTCTTTTGGCTCTTGCTTAACTTCAGGCTCAGGAAGTTTCACTACAACTTCTTCCTTTACTTCTTCTACTTTTGCTTCTTCCTCCTTGCTCTCTTTAGTAGATTTTTTTGTGGCCTTGCCTTCTTTTTCGGCTTTGGATTTTTTGTCCGGCTTTGTTTTTAAATTCAACGAATCCAAATCCAATTTACCTAAAACCTTAGGGCCTTCTATACTGGTTTCAACTTCGGCTTTCACCGGCTCAACCACTACTTTAACTTCTTCTGTAATAACAGGGGCTTCTACCTCAATTTGCGGCTCTTTATTGATTGTTAAATCTTTTATAACAACAACTTTTGGCTCTTGCTCCTTCTCCTTTTTAATTTTAACTTCCTCCAGAACAATGGATTCGCGCTTCACCTTTAAGGTCGATACCTGGCTTACATTCTCAGCTTCTTCACGCGCAGATTTATCACTTGAGAATTCCTTCAAAAGCAATTTATACTCTGTATCTCCAAGTTTTGAATTTGGATTATTATCAACTTTATGTCCTTTAGTCGCTAGGAACTCAATAATCTTTGGTACAGATATATTAAACTCGAGTGCGGCTTTACTAAGCCTAAGTATTTTTGTTCCTTCGGTCATATAATTTTATTCTTCTTTTCTTTTAAATATCAAATGCGCTTGTTATTGAATTATTATTCAAACTCAGCACTTAATACTTCGCGAACTCTCGCAATGGTTTCAACATCTAATCCGGTACGACGTTCTAATTCAGCTTCACTTAATTCCAATACCGATTTAGCGGTATCGCAACCGATGGCTTTTAATTGATCAATAATTTCGCTATCAATTTCATCCGAAAATTCTTCCAAATCAACGTCTTCTGTCTCAACATCTATATCTGTATCACGGAAAACATCAATTTCGTAGCCGGTTAATTTCCCTGCTAATTTAATGTTAAATCCGCCTTTTCCAATGGCTAAACTTATTTGATCTGGTTTTAAAAACACTTCAGCACGCTTGGTTTCATCATCAATTTTAATGGTGGTAATTTTAGCCGGACTCAAAGCGCGTTGAATCAATAAGTTTGAATTATTGGTAAAGTTAATCACGTCAATGTTTTCATTTTTTAACTCACGAACAATCCCGTGAATACGCGAACCCTTCATTCCAACACAAGCACCAACCGGATCAATTCTATCGTCATAACTTTCAACTGCCACCTTTGCTCTTTCACCCGGTTCACGAACAATTTTCTTTATGGTGATTAAACCATCAAAAATTTCAGGTACTTCGGTTTCAAATAATCGCTCAAGGAAAACAGGTGATGTTCTAGAAACCACAATTGATGGGGTGCCATTTTTCAACTCTACTTTAGAAACAACCGCCTTAACGGTATCTCCTTTTTTGAAAAAGTCGGAAGGTATTTGTTCTGTTTTAGGCAAAAGCAATTCATTGCCTTCGTCATCTACCAACATAATTTCTTTTTTCCAAACTTGATATACCTCTGCGGTAATCACATCTCCAACCTTTTCTTTGTACTTATTATAAATTTCGCTCTTCTCTAATTCAAGAATTTTTTGAACCAAGTTTTGTCGTACCGAAAGTACAGCACGACGACCAAAATCTTCCAATTTCACACTTTCTGAAACGTCTTCTCCTATTTCAAAATCAGGTTCAATCTTTTTAGCATCAGCTAAACTGATGTGTTTATTTACATCATAATCAAAAGAATCTTCTGCAAATTCGTCATCCACAATCCTGCGGTTCTTGTATATTTCAACATCCCCTTTATCAGGATTCACAATGATGTCGAAGTTTTTGTCTGAACCATATCGCTTAATGAGCATGCTTCTAAAAACATCTTCAATAATGCTCATGAGTGTAGCACGATCGATGTTTTTGATTTCTTTAAATTCTGAAAACGATTCGATTAGGTTAACGCCTTCCATAGTATTAATTTTTAGTATTTAAGTTTAACTTTTGATTCTTTTATTTTATCTAAACTGATGATCAGTTGTTTCGTTACATCTATTTTTCCTTTGCCAATGGGTTTGTTTTCTCGAACTGTGTTTTCCAAGGTTAATGCCTCTCCGGTAAATTCAATCAAACGGCCTTCTGCTTTTGTGCCGTCGAGCAATTTTACTTCAAAATCCCGCCCAAGGTGCTTGATGAACTGACGAGGCATAATTAACGGACTGGTGGCGCCATGCGAACTCACATCCAATGCAAAATCATCCGATTCGCGATCCAATTGCCCTTCTATAGCCCTGCTCAGTCCTACACAATCTTTAATTGTTACCCCTTCGTCTCCGTCAATTAAAACCGAAATGTGGTTATCAATACTTACTTTAATATTGGTAACATAAACAGCACCATTCATTAAATGTGCATTGGCTAATTCGAGTATGTATTCTTTTGTTATCAATTTTTTGAGAATAAAAGAGGGGACTTTAGGTCCCCTCACTCATTTTTTATTTCGGGCACAAATATATACAATTATTTATTAACAAAAAAATAAAAATTTGCTACAGCTACCAACCTTTTGGTCTTGAGTTTCGTGTATATAGAAAAGGCCCATTCAATATGACTAAAAAAAGCTTTAAAATCATCGTTCTTCTTGTGGCAATGTTATTTGCCAACATTGAGGCCGCCCACGCCGGTTTAGTTCATAAACTTAAACTATATATCCACCACGAGTTTGCTACCTGGCAGTTTGTCCTCGTTTTGGCCGGCCTTATGCTCTTCAGCTTTCTCGCCTACATTATCATTACGCCCGTTTCAATTGGCAAGCAAAAATTAATCTTTTTAACGTCCTTCAGTTTTACCAAAGCGAGTTTCGATTCGAAGCGAAAATTTGTCACAAAAACCGGCAATATACTAAACAACAACAAAGCCTGAGTTTCAATCCTTTTGTGTTAGCTACTTATAGTGCTATAATTCAGGCGTTTATCAAAAAACAAGTTCAATTTTAATTTTAAAATTTTGAATTCGCTTCTATATTTTTATTTTTGTGTCGAATTTTAAACAAAACAATAATGTCTGACATTGCAAACAAAGTAAAATCAATCATCGTTGACAAATTAGGTGTTGATGAAAAAGAAGTAACTCCAACCGCTAGTTTTACCAATGATCTTGGTGCTGATTCGCTTGATACCGTTGAGCTAATCATGGAGTTTGAAAAAGAATTTAATATCGCTATTCCTGACGAACAAGCTGAAAAAATTGGTACAGTAGGCGACGCTATTTCTTATATAGAAGCAAACGCAAAAAACTAATTCTCTGATTATATGCAATTAAAACGTGTAGTAGTTACCGGTCTCGGTGCTGTAACGCCGTTGGGCAATAGTGTTAATGACTATTGGAATAACCTCAAAAATGGCGTTAGCGGAGCCGCTATTATTACACGTTTTGATGCTACTAAATTTAAAACCCGTTTCGCTTGCGAAGTAAAAGGTTTTAATCCTGAAGATTATTTTGACAGAAAAGAAGCCCGCAAATTGGATGCTTTTTCTTGGTACGGCATTGCCGCCAGCGTGCAAGCGGTGGCCGATAGTGGCCTCGAAAATCCCGGTATCGATAAAAATGAAGTAGGTGTAATTTGGGGAAGCGGTATTGGTGGTTTAGATACTTTTCAAACCGAAACCTTTGCCTTTGCAAAAGGCGATGGTACACCAAGATTTAATCCTTTCTTTATTCCTAAAATGATTGCTGACATTTGCAGTGGTCATATTTCAATGCGTTTTGGTTTCAGAGGACCAAACTTTACAACCGTTTCGGCCTGCGCCTCATCCACTAACGCATTAATTGATGCTTTCAATTATATCCGTTTAGGAAAAGCCAATGCCATTGTAACAGGCGGTTCGGAAGCAGCCATTAACGAAAGCGGAATGGGCGGTTTTAACGCCTGTCAAGCTATGAGCACACGTAACGAAGAGCCTTCAAAAGCTTCAAGGCCTTACGATAAAGAACGTGATGGTTTTGTTCTTGGTGAAGGTAGTGGCGCAATTGTATTGGAAGAATTGGAACATGCACTGGCGCGCGGAGCAAAAATTTACGCCGAAATTATCGGCGGAGGCATGAGTGCCGATGCGCATCACATTACTGCACCGCACCCTGAAGGATTGGGTGCAAATTTGGTGATGAACCGCGCATTAAAAGATGCAGGTATCGTTACCACTGATGTAGATTATATTAATACACACGGCACCAGCACCCCTTTGGGCGATGTAGCCGAATTAAAAGCCATCATCAATGTGTTTGGTGACCATGCTTTTAAACTCAATATCAGTTCAACAAAAAGCATGACCGGCCATTTACTTGGTGCAGCAGGCGCCATCGAAGGCATTGCCACAATTATGTCAGTTGTTGAAGATGTGGTTCCTCCAACCATTAACCACGTAAACATTGATCCTGAAATCGACCCGCGCTTAAACCTCACGTTTAACGCATCTCAAAAACGCACAGTAAATATTGCCATTAGCAATACATTTGGCTTTGGTGGACACAATGCCGCAGTTGTAGTAAGGAAATTTAAAGCATAATCTCTTGGCATT
>JBAXXZ010000096.1:0-7268 GCA_037127575.1 Bacteroidota bacterium
GTAAAAAAACAATGGGCCAAAGAATGATCCCCAAGCTTTGCGTAAACAAACCAAAAAATTGAACCAGTTTTCCGCCGATTAATTCGGCAACAATAGCATTGGTAATGAAAAAACCCGCCAGCACTATAAATACAACATCCTTTCTTTTATTAAAGTCCATTATTTTTTAATCAAAAAGAAGGCGGTGATACAAAGACTGAAATTAATGAAGACATTTAAGGAAAACCACATGAATTGCTGTTGTTTAATGAGCAAATAACTCTCGTAACCGAAAGTGGAAAATGTGCTGAGTCCGCCGCAAAAGCCTGTTAATAGTAATAATTTTACTGGATCAGGGTTACCGGTATTCTTTTGAATTAGTTCAAGGGCCAAGGCAAAAATTACACAAGCAAGTACATTCGCAATTAAAGTGCCAACCGGTAAACTAAGGTCGGTTTTTTGTATGAGTAAGCCAATTAAGTAGCGTAAAACGCAACCAATGCCACCACCAATAAACACCAGAAACACATTCATCCTTATGATTTGCTAATGCTAATAACAGTTTTTCTTGCAGCAGCATTTTGTTTACGCAAACAATCTTGATCTTGCTTGCAAGTACCATCGTGCGGAATAGTACCCATACCCTTAACGGTTTTAATTTGCCAACGCTTCACACCGTGTTTTATTAAATACACCCAAGCCATGTGCGCCCTGTCGTTTGATAAGACTGTGTTGTATTCACGCGAACCTGTAGGGTCAGCATAACCAAAAATATCAATTTTTAATTTCGGATTTTCTATTAATACTTTGGCATTGGCGCTGAGTATTTCAAGAGCCTTTTCACTCAAGCTTGAACTATTTACACTAAACATTAAGTTTTCAGGATTAAAACCCAATGCCAATAAATCAGCCGATGTTTCAGATGAGCCGGCTTTCACTGTTTCTTGTTTGCTGTTGTTTAGGCCTTTGTCGGCTTTGGAAGTTATTGGTCCTTCATCCGTTTTAGTATCTTTTTTGGTTTTGTTTGATTTGTCATTTGCCGCTATTTGCGAATTATCTGAATCTGTTTTTGTGGCTGTATTCGCTGTTAAAGTGCCATTGTTATTGGCAGCGATAGTATTTGTGTTGGCAGCAACATCAATGGTTTTAACAACTTCAATTTCTTTCTCAATTTTATTTTTAAGAGTTGAACAACTAATTACAGGCATGAAGCAGGTATCGCATAGGGCCACAAGTTTAAAGCCGATTTGGTATGTTCCCTCTTTTTGGTAATCTTTTTCAAGCATGTTGATTGGGCTCTCAACCGGTACATTATCGATTGACCAATTGTAGCTTAAAATTTGATAACCAGGTGGGATAAAAGTTTTGATTGCATTGGCGTAATCTTTTCTATTTTCGTCAAACACGGCCAATTGCACCGGGTAGCTGTTGGTATCAACACAACGTCTATCAATTTTATCGATGTAGATAATTTTATATATATCCATATCGCCATAACCGCCCATTCTGGCTGATGAAAAATAGCCGGCTGTCATGATACTGTCGCTCACGAAAAATAAATCACTTGCCGATGAATTGTATGGTTTGCCTAAATTTTCAGGTTTTGACCATTGGCCATTGCGCAATTCACTTTTATACATGTCAAAGTTCCCGAATCCCGGATGACCTTTGCTGGCAAAGTACAATGTTTTTTCATCGGCAGAAAGAAACGGCGCTTCTTCATCGAACACAGTATTTATACTGTCGCTAATACTAACAGGTGATTTCCATTCACCAGCACTGTCAATCTTAGAAACATAAATATCATTGCCGCCTTTTCCGCCACCCGCATCACTTGTGAAGTAGAGTGATTTTCCGTCTTGTGATAAAAATGCATGGTTTTGATAGGTGTTGAAATTGATACTTTTACCAAGTTTGGTAATTTTGCTCACTTTCATGCCACTCATTTCAATTTCATAAATTTTATTGTCGGCAAACACAAACCATTTGTTGCCATTGCTGGTTAAGGAAAGCAATGATTCGTGTTTTCTGCCGAATTTGGTTTTTAGTGCATTGTCCAAACCATTGTATCGTTTTGACGAGTACCGTTTTGAACTATCTAACATTGAGATGTAAATGCTTTCAAAATATTTGCCATCTAAATAATTGATATTTTCCTTTTCATCGTCCTTTCTTTTAGATGTAAATATTAATCCGTTTTGGGCGGCTATGATTGGAACGTACTCGGGCATTTCGGTATTGATGCGTTTGCCGGCGTTAACGATGTAAATTTTATTTGAAATAGGATCGTTGGCATGTACTTTGGCATAAACGCAATCTGCTATGCGTTTTTTAATTTCAGCAGTAAAATCAATTTCATTATCGTAATCAATTAATCCGTTTAATCGGTTGAGGTAATAAATGGCATCATCAAATTTTTCTTGCACTTGATAACATTTTGCCAAAGCGTATTTTAGATCGGTGAGCGTGTCTTTTCCGGCATGTCGACAGGCCATTTCGAGGTAAGGTAATGATTCGCTGTAATTGTCTTGTAATTCACAAAGTATTAAACCCAAGCCCAAATTGGCATGGTAATTTTCGGGTTCAAGTTCTAAAGCCTTATGATAATATTGCTTCGACTCCGTGATATGGCCCTTATCCAATTCTTTTTCGGCCTTTTTAATGTATTTACTTGCTGGAGTAAATGCACAGAAGATAATGATGCAAAAAACTGCACAAATATTAAAAATGAGTTGTTTCATATTGACAACACCAAATTAAACAGTTTTATTAAACAAATAACAAAAGGTGAAAAAATATACCCAAGAGTTTTTCACATAATTATGTAAATTAGTTCTAAAATTTTGACGTATGACAGCCATTTCGCTAAAGAATAATGTTAAGGAACAATCGCATGTATTGGTATTAACACAGAAGTTTAAAAATGAATTTAATTTGCCCGAAAAGGTAAACGATTATATTGTGAATGCTCTGAAGGAGCCTGACAGGAAGAGTTTAACGTATAATTATATAGGAAAGTATATTTCCATTTTTATTATAGATACAAAAAAGGATAAACACCATTTGGCCGAACAAGTCAGAAAACATGCGGCTTCAGTGGCGGATGGGCTCAATGCACATAAGGCAGAAGCGGTGTTTATTTATAATCAATCGAGTCGTACCGAACTGACTTTATATGCCGCTGAAGGCTTGGCTTTGGCCAATTATGAATTTGTAAAGCACAAGCCAAGCCTTAAAACCAAACATAGTTTGCAGCAAATTATTTTGGCGAATACTTCAATTAAAACCAAACAAATTGAAGAGTTAAACGCAGTGATTGATGCCACGCTAAGAGCGCGTGATTTGGTGAATGAGCCAGTAAATAAATTAAACGCCGTTGCTTTAGCCGATGCCTTTAAAAAGATGGGAAAAGAGGCCGGATTTCAAGTCACCGTGCTAAATAAAAAGGAGATAATTAAACATCAAATGGGCGGATTGCTTGCTGTAAATGCCGGCAGTGTAGATGAACCTACCTTTACCATTATGGAATACAAACCTAAGCGTCCGAAGAATAAAAAGCCTTATGTGTTGGTTGGGAAAGGGGTAGTATATGATACCGGGGGATTAAGTTTAAAGCCTACACCCAATAGTATGGACTCGATGAAGTGCGACATGGCGGGGGCTGCAGCTGTTGGAGCGGCCATGTATGCCATCGCGAAAAATAAACTGAATGTGCATGTTATTGCCCTTGCGCCTGCAACAGATAATCGGCCGGGTTTTAATGCCTTTGCTCCCGGTGATATTATTACCATGATGGATGGCAGCACAGTTGAGATGTTGAATTCTGATGCAGAAGGCAGAATGATTCTTGCAGATGCATTGCATTTTGCGAAACAATACAGTCCGGAATTACTCATTGATATAGCCACATTAACCGGTGCGGCAATGGCTGCCATTGGCACTGCAGGCATGGTGGGCATGGGTACAGCCACAAAAAAACAAAAAGATCTTTTAATGGCCAGTGGATTACAAGTGCATGAACGCATTGCAGAATTTCCTTTTTGGGAAGAATATGACGATTTAATGAAAAGTGATATTGCTGACCAAAAAAACATCGGTGGTCCTTTGGCAGGTGCCATTACAGCCGGAAAATTCTTAGAAAAATTCACCAATTACCCTTATTTCCATTTGGATATTGCAGGACCGGCATTTTTGTCGGCAAAAGATGCTTACCGCACAAAAGGTGGAACAGGTTATGGAGTAAGGTTGTTTTATGAATTTATGAAGCGAGTATAAGCTAGGATTTCGACTTTTCTTTTTCCTTTACTTTAACAGGTTTTTCTTCAATGGCTTTAATGTCATCGGCTTTACAATTTTTGCAAGCTTCATACCCTTGTTTTATAGCCTCTTTTAATGTGATGCCTTTTTTGCCTGTTTTCACCAAACTACAATTTTTAGCATGGTATTTTTTTCCACTTTCGGTGATATAAACTGTTTGGGCACTTAATTCAGCAAGACCAAGTCCTATGAACAAAGCCATCACAAAGATTATTTTTTTTGTTTTCATCATATCGCGTCACAAAATTAATGAAGTATTCATCTAAATCATGTCTCCCCATTAATAATTATGCGATAATTTTTAACAAACTTAAGGCAATATACTTTATATTTGAATTGTTATTGGTTCTTGCAAAAACAAGATGAAAAGGGAATGAGGTAAATGCCTCAGCTGTACCCGCAACTGTTATTCGAATTGTTTTACCAATCTAGCCACTGTTTCAAATTAATGAAATGGGAAGGCGGTAAAGAAGAGAAAAGCCAGGAGACCTGCCGTAATAACGTTTACCCTTCTTTCGGGAATAAGGGGAAGGTGATTAAATTATTTTACTGATTATATTAGATGATACGCTTTGTGACCCAATGGTCTATTTTTACGCTTCTCATTTTGAATTCTCAAAATGGCTTGGCTCAATTGTATGCGCCGGCTGCAGGACAATTGGGCAGCACTGCATATTACAAGGATAGCAGTGCCTTTGTGGCTTGGGCAAGCGCATGTTCTGTAAATAGGGGTTGGCAAGATGTTTCAAGTCCTTCACTTGGCTTAAGCAGTAGTGGAGAAAGTAGTTTGGCGATTGGAAAAGCAGATGTTGCAGGTGTGGTAAGTTTGGGCGACGGGGGCTTTGCAGTTTGTCAATTTCAAAATGCCATTACTAACGGTTCCGGCTTTGACTTTGCCGTTTTTGAAAATAGTTTTAACGATGATTTTCTTGAATTGGCCTTTGTTGAAGTAAGCAGTGATGGTGTGCATTTTTTTAGATTTCCTGCACACTCACTGTCCGATACTTTAAATCAATGTGGTAGTTTTGGTAGTACCGATGCAAATAAAGTAAATAATTTGGCCGGAAAATACCGTGGCGGATTTGGCACACCATTCGATCTTCAAGAATTGAGCGGTATTGCAGGCTTGGATATTCAGCACATTAGCCATATTAAGATCATTGATGTGATAGGGTCACTTGATAAAAGCCTTGCTCAGAGAGATAATTTTAATAATAAAGTAAATGACCCTTGGCCAACACCATTTCCTTCGGGTGGATTTGATTTGGATGCCATTGGTGTAATGCATCAATTGCTTCCCAATACCATCAATGGTATGGCTATCAACAATAGAGCGTTTATTTATCCGAATCCTTCTACACAAGGCGACTTGGTGTATTTATCGAATTTCGATGACCTTATTATGGTGAAACTTTTTGATTTACAAGGCGCTATCATTCGCAGTTTTCAATCAAAGGAATTGGACACTAAAGAATTAACCAAGGGTATCTACTTTTTGCAGATTGAAACAAAGTCAAAAAGCAGCTTTGTGAAATTGTTAATCAATTAAAAATTGCCTTTAAGCATTATCTTGCTATACCCATCCTTGGTTTGAATGGGTTTGTAATTCAAGTCGCCATTACGTAAAAATAATTGCAATTAATGCCCGGTTAAACTTGAATCTATTTGATAGATATAACTTGTTTGATTATCGTTTAGTGGATTTAAAAAATGCAATGTTTTATCTATTAAACTTGGTTGAATAACTGCTTCAAGTTTTAGTTTTGGGAAGCGCCGAAGTGTTGAATCTAAGCGCGATTGCATGTTTTCTGCCTGAAAAAAGATGAGGTAGTTTGGTCGATTATTTACCGGTAATTTTTGATACAAAACAAGTGCAGAGTCGGCTGTCCATGTTTTAGTGATACCAAAATCGGAATACCATTTACCGTAATAGAAGCGGGGAGGTTGTTGCCAATTGTTTTCTTTGTTACTGTCTTCAATCCAAAAATCTTGCTTCACATGGTGCTGATACAAATAATACATGGTTTCAACACGGTGACGCTTACTATAGGAGAGCGTTAAAATTGGCAGAAGGATTAAATTTAGTGTGATGACAAAAATTTTGGAATACTTAAATAACTTGTGATTTATTTTTGATTTATACAATTGATGTAATTGAAACATGCCTACAGTGCCTGAAATAATGAATAGCGGCAGAATGGTTAACACAAAACGTTCTTGTTTGTTAGGGAAATAAGTATGAAAGCACAAGTAAATGAATACCGGCCAAAACAATAAGGGTATTTTTTTCCAGGTATAAAAGTAGCCTGCGATTAAAACAAAACTGAGCGGTGGAATTAATAATCCCAAAATTAATTGCAAATACATCCATGTATTATCGGTGCCATAAACACCAACATTTTGAATGTTATAATCTACATATGACCAAAATTCGGCGAAAGGTTTTTTCCAAATAATGATATCAATGAGACAAGTGCCTAGAAATGCGCTGATGCAGAAGCCCAGTAATATGAGAAGAAGTGATTTAAAATTTGTTTTGACTAAAACCAAAGCAATGGCCAAGCCAATTAAAATAAACACCAATTGAAACCGCATTGAAATGCCAATGCCTAACCAAATACCTGCCAACAAAAGATCTTTGTTTTTTTGGTTTTCTTTAATGAATAAATAAATTGCAATTAATACAGGCGGAACCGAAACAAATTCAGCCAAATTTCGCACACTGATAAATGGCATAAACCAAAACAATGCTAAGAAAATACCGGTGTACCAGGTCAATTCTCTTGGCTTTTTATACGATTTTAAAAAATACACTGAGAACATATGCACAAAAACAGAAAATACCATTAAATTTGCTGACCAACTATGAATAGATCGGATTAACCACCCAAAATTCACTTTTGACTCAATAAATTGTACACTTTCAAAGGCTAAATCTTTGATGGCTGATGCTGGAGTTTCGTCATTAACAA
>JBAXXZ010000097.1:0-7233 GCA_037127575.1 Bacteroidota bacterium
TGTTGAGAGACTGCAAAAAAATTCCATTGAGCCGACCGGCTTATTTAAAATTAAAAGAAAAATTGGGTATTTAATCGCCCAGGTTTTGTTGCCATTTCCAGGCACTCAACATCATGTCGTCGATATTAAATTTGGGTGACCAATTTAATTCGTTCTTGGCTTTGCTGTTATCGGCATACACGGCAATCACGTCGCCGGCCCTTCTGCCGCCAACGGTGTAAGGGAGTTTTTGCCCGCTTACTTTTTCAAAAGAAGCGATGGCTTCCATAACACTTACGCCAATGCCGGTACCTAAATTATACAGACTTAAATTGTTTTTGTTTTTTTTCTGCACCAAATAATCCAATGCTTTTACATGCGCATCGGCAATGTCTGTAACGTGGATATAGTCTCTGATGCAATAACCGTCGCGGGTTGGGTAATCGTTGCCAAAAACGGTGAGGCTATTTTTTCCAACAGCAGTTTGCGTGATGATGGGTACCAGGTTGTTTGGTTTTGAAATGGGCATTTCGCCGTTTAATCCGCTCATGTGCGCACCAACGGGATTGAAGTAGCGCAGCATCACCGCATTAAAGTGAGGGTGTGATTCGCAGAAAAAAGAAATGATTTCTTCACCCACTTGTTTGGTGTGGGCATAAGGACTTTCGGCTTTTTTTAAAGGCGTTAGTTCGGTTACAGGCAACTGATCGGCATTACCGTAAACGGAGCAAGAAGAGGAGAAAATGAAATTTTGAATGTTTTTGCGTTCACAAAACTTCAATAAATTGTTGAGTGATTCAATGTTATTGTGATAGTATAAAATGGGATCTTTAACACTGTCGGGCACCGATTTAAAAGCAGCAAAATGAATGATGCCTTCAATGTGCTCGATATTATTGAGGTGATGGTTTAAGGCCGACATGTCGCACAAATCGAAATTGAGACTACTAAAATTTTTATTGGTGATTTTGCTGATGCGTTCATATGAAGAAGGATTGGCATTACTAAAATTGTCGATAGCAATAATTTGGTAAGGACTATTTAACAACAATTCGATGATGGTATGAGAACCGATATAACCCGCGCCTCCGGTAACAAGTATTTTCTTCATGTGTTCAAATGTACTTAAATTTTAGCCTGTGAAATTGACTGCCGCTTTTTTTCGAATTTTGGACTAAATAAGTTTTAATATCGACAAAAGACCTTATATTTACGATAAATTAACTTAATTAAACGACTAAAAAACCAAGTTTCATTCACAAAAATAAGCAAACAAATTTAATGCTGATGTGTTGAATATAGTTATCAAGTGGCAATAAATCAACCCCATAAATACCAACAATGCACACGCTGTGTGATGGACAGCCATGATGTTGACATCACATTTGATGCAAATGGTTATTGTAATCATTGCAGCGATTTTTTGCAAGAAACGATTTTTAAAACCTACCAAGTAGCTTCGAGCGATAGGGCCTTGGCCGAGTTATTGGAGCGCATAAAAGCAAAAGGTAAAAACAAAACTTATGATTGTGTGCTTGGCATTAGTGGTGGTGCCGACAGTTGTTATACCGCCTATCAATGCAAACAATTGGGCTTAAGGGCCTTGTTGGTGCATGTGGATAACGGTTGGAACACTGCCACTTCAGTGAGTAATATTGAAACTGTTTGCAAAAATTTGGGATTGGATTATGTGAATCGGGTATTGCCCTGGAATGATTTTAAGGAAATTCAATTATCGCATTTGCGGGCTTCGGTACCTGAAATGGAGTCGCCAACCGACATTGCCTTATTGGAAGAGTTGCACAAGGTAGCGGCAGCATACGGCATACACTACATTGTAACGGGCGGCAATTTTATAACGGAAGGCATTTTGCCGAAAAACTGGCATTACAATGCCAAGGACAAAAAATATGCCAAAGCCATACACAAACAATACGGGCACGGCAAAACAAAGTATTTTCCTTCATTCGATTTTTGGCAAGAAATGTATTTTAAATTTTGGAAGCGTATAAAAATAGTTTATCTCTTAAATTATTTGCCTTTTCAAAAGGCAGAAGCAGTTACTTTACTTGAAAGTTTGGGATGGAAAAAATACGGAGAGAAGCACCACGAATCGTTTTATACCCGTATTGTGCAATCGTATATATTACCAAAAAAATTTAATATTGATTACCGCAAAGCCACTTTATCAACCAAAATTTGTACCGGCAGTATTGAACGTGATGAAGCACTGGAAAAATTAAAACAATCTTCCTATAAGGCAGAAAGCATTGAAAGTGACATTGTATATGTTTGTAAGAAGTTAGGGATTACGCGTTCTGAATTTGAAGACATTATGCAACAAAAACCGCGCATTTACAAGGACTTCCCCAATCACCAAAAACTGCTGGAATGGCTTTACGGCTTGTATAGGAAATTCTAAATTAAAAATTGCGATTCAAAAATAAGGCAACACAAGACAGCGAATTGTATGATTTATGATTCATGCTTAAAGAATCATTCGAATATTATTAGCAATTTAATAGGTGCTGAAAGATTATTTTATACTCCATGCCATGAAAATTTTATAGCCATGTAATGTCAAGAAAAGAATTGTTCGATTTAGCCAATTAAAAAAGATGGGCTTCCGCGCCAGGGACAGCAATGGAGGCCAAAGCGTGGTGCAAGCGTAATTTTGTTAGGCGAGGAGGCGAGCAGTGTAAGCCACCGCAGCCTTACAAAATAAGCTTGTACAAGCTTTGCCGAAGTGTATGGCCCGGTGACCTTGGCTTGGAAAAAAAAATTAAAAATTAAAAATGGAGAATTAAGAGTGATGGGATTATCGTCGTTTTTTTGGAATAGAATTGGTAGGTTATAATCTAGGGCCAAGGGCAGGCGCCCTAGTGAATTAAAAATTACGAATTAAAAGTAGAACCTGGAATTAAAAATGAAAGATTGTTTTTAGAGCGCCGCTTCTGATATTTTGTTGTAAATATTTGTATAGTTGGCGATGGCTTTTTGGTGATCGAAATAATTGAGGGCAATTTGTCGGTAGTGACCCGGTTTGGCTTGTAGTTGCAAATATTCTTGCCCTGCTTTTTCGTAAGCTGCGTCATTAAAGTTGTTTAATAAAACACCACCTTCGTACTGATTAAAATATAAATCGTTGTCGCCAATGCCACTGTTTGTGATAATGGGTAAATCGAGTGCCCAGCATTCGGCCATTTTGGTTGGTGATGAAGCTATTTTTGAATAGGCGGGTTTAATGAAAAAGAGCGCTGCTTTGGCTAATGAAAGAAACTGCGTTACTTGCTGATAAGAAGCTGAGGTGCTTACAATGCTCTTTTTTTGTTGGTCGCTGTATTGGCTTAAAATGGCATTGAGCTCATTTTGGTCTCTGGTAAGGATGAGGAGTTTGACATTGGGGATGAATTTTTTCCAAACCAAAACACAATCAATCATTTCTTTTGTAAAATACCAGGTGCCAATAGAGCCTGTATAAATGATGACATGGTCGTTTTGATTGATGCCTGAAAAACTAAATTGTGAATTTGGCACGGCTTGAAAGAGCTGTGTATTGGTGCAGCAAGGGATGATGGTGGTTTTAGCGGGAATGTTTAGTTCGGGGAAGATTTTATTCATTTCTTTTAAACCTGCATGTGTGAGCGAAACCACGGCATCGGCATGTTGCAAGAACTGTTTTTCTTTGGCCTTAAAATACTTGTAAAAAATAGTGTGTAATGGATTCGATTTCCGCCAAATGCCCCCGTCGATGCGCTCGTTGGCCCAAAAGCCACGCATATCGAATACAAAGGGGATGTTTTTTTTGCGTTTTAAACGTAAACCAACCAAGGCCGTTAAATAACTGCGGCAATGTACCAAGGCGATGGGTTTTTGCTGCATTTGTTTTTTGGCCAAGCGGTACAATTGAAAAATGTATTGAATGCGTGCTATAAATCCACCGCTTTCTTCGTAAGGAACATACTGCCAGTCAATTGATAGTTTGCTTATTCTTTCGCGGATGGCTTTTTCTTCGGCTTTAATTCGGCTTTGTTTTTCGCATGACAAGATGGTGATTTGGTAACCATTGCCCGCGATGCCGCATAAATAGGGTAAAATTTGCGATTGTCCCAAGGGATCACTTAAACCGTCGAAGCTGATAAACAAAGTGCTTTTTTTCATTCACATTAAATATCTAAATTTAGCATTAGTATGGACATCTTCGAGATACTGTTACCGCCTCTTTATTTTGTATTGATTTTTACGATTGCGCTAAGATACAGCAGTAAACGTAAAAAAAAGGATCCTGTTTACGAATATTTTGTTCCGGGATTGTTAATCAAAATGTTTGGTGGCGTAGCACTTGGTTTAACTTATTTCTTTTATTATAAGGGCGGCGACACCCTTAATTATTATTACACAGCCTGCTCGTTTGTTGATTTGTTGTTGGAGCGGCCTGATGATTTTATGTACTTGTATTTTGGCAATCCGCAATTTTCGGATTATTCACTATTAAATTCAAAATATGAATTCACGTATTGGATCAATGATGCCTATGCTTTTTTTGTGTGCAAGTGTTTTACGCCTATTTTATTAATTTGTTTTAAAAGTTATTTTACTGCTGCCATTGTGGTTGCCACCATTTGTTATTTGGGTGTTTGGCGTTTGTTTTTGGTATTTATCAGTGAGTTTCCACATTTAAAAAAATTGTTTGTTTGGTCAATTATTTATGTGCCTTCGGTGATTTTTTGGGGTAGCGGTTTAATGAAGGATAGCATTACCTTTTCATCGGCCTGTATTTATGTGCATGGTTTTTATTGGTTTTTTACGCAAAAACGTTTTAAGATTAAATATGCTGTGGCATTGGTTGTTGCAGCGTATTTGTTGATTTCCATTAAGCCCTATATTTTATTTGCTTTATTGCCCGGGTCTATTTTATGGTTTTTGTCATTAAGAATGGCCAGGGTAAAAAGTGTGCTGCTTAAAATTATTTTTGCCCCCGCTTTGGTTGTGTTGTGCATTACCATTGGTTTGTATTCATTGCAACAATTGGGCGATTCCTTGGGGAAGTATTCGATGGACAAGGTAATTAAAACAGCTTCGGGTGCACAACAAGATTTAAAACAAGCCTATTATGCAGGTAACTCTTTTGATATTGGCGATTATGAACCAACGCCTGCGGGAATGCTTTCTGTTTCGCACAAGGCTATTTTTGCAACCTTGTTTCGCCCCACTTTTATAGATGTGCAAAACATTGTAATGGCTTTGTGTGCGATTGAAAATACTTTTATTTTGGGTTTTTCTATTTACCTCTTGTTTAAATTAAAAGTGTACCGCTTTTTTTTATACATCACCGATAGCCCATTGTTATTGTTTTCATTTATTTTTTCTTTGTTTTTTGCCTTTTCGGTGGGCGTGTCTATTTCAAATTTTGGGGCCTTGGTGCGATTAAAAATACCTTGTATTCCCTTTTTCCTGTCGAGTTTGGTAATTTTAAATGATCAGTTGAATCAAGCCAGTTTAAAGAATTACAAATTGTCGAAAAAATTTGATCGTGAAGAATAATTTTGAAAGAAAAAAATTCGAATGAAGCCAATGTCTTTTGTACTTAAAACAAAATAAACCATGTGCGGTATTGCCGGATATATAGATTTTTCTGCTTCTCCAAAAGACGCCATTAAAGCCATGACAGGCAGTATGGCACATCGCGGTCCGGATGGTGAAGGCCTTGAAACTGTGCAATGCAACAATGCTTTGTTAGCATTTGGGCATAAACGTTTATCGATTATTGATTTAAGTGAAACAGGCAAACAACCCATGCGGTACAAGCATTTGCTGATTACATTTAACGGTGAAGTTTATAATTTTAATGAAATAAAGGAAGAATTAAAGGGACTGAATCACCAATTTATAGGGCATTCGGACACTGAAATGATTTTACATGCCTACGTTGAATGGGGCAGTAAATGTTTGGATAAATTTATTGGCATGTTTGCTTTTGCCATTTATGATGACAAACAACAAACTGTATTTTTTGCACGCGATAGGGCGGGCATTAAACCATTTTATTATTACCGCGACGAAGAACGATTCTTATTTGCTTCTGAATTAAAGGCATTTCACCAACATCCTGATTTTAAAAAACGCATCAACCAAAATGTGTTGGCCATTTACATGCAGTATGGTAACGTGCCGGCGCCTTATTGCATTTTTGAAGATTGTTATAAATTGATGCCGGGGCATTTTATGTTTTTGCATTTGGCCACGAAGAAATTAGAGATACAAAAGTATTGGAATGTGTACGACAATGCTTACAATACCGAAAAAGTAGATATTGGATTTGAAGAAGCCAAATCAAAAACAGAATCTTTACTTGTATCAGCCTTTAATTACCGCATGATTGCTGATGTGCCGGTGGGTGTGTTTTTGAGCGGAGGATATGACAGCGTATGTTTAACAGCCTTATTACAAAAAAACAGAAGCGAAAAAATAAAAACATTTACCATTGGTGTATCTGATTTTGGATTGGATGAATCGGTTTACGCTAAAGAGATTGCCAAGTTATTAGGAACAGAGCACAATACTTTTTACTGCAGCCAAAAAGAGGCATTGGGCATTATTGAACAATTGCCTTATTATTACGATGAGCCTTTTGGCGATAGCAGTGCGGTGCCAACTACTTTGGTGTGTAAAATTGCCAAACAGCAAGTAACAGTTGCTTTAAGTGCTGATGGAGGCGATGAGGTGTTTGCAGGTTATAACCGTTATGATTATTTGATGAAGCATGGCAAGTTGCTGAACCAAACACCAAAATTGATGCGAGATGCGGCGGCTTTTATGATGCACCGCGTGTCGTCGCAACATTTGCCGGTATTAAAAAACAGATACAATTTTCATAACCGATACAACAAATTAAAAAATTTACTCCGCGATCCTTCACCTGAAAACATGATGAAGAGTTTGAGTACTCAATTTTTGGATGAAGAACTCAAAAAACTGATGCTAAAACCATTTCAGCACTTGGAGAGTAATTACCAATCGAAAGCTTTAAAGGCAGATCATTATAGCGCATTGCGATACATGATGGCGGTTGATTATGAAACTTATTTACCGGATGATATTTTGCAAAAGGTTGACCGTGCCTCCATGTCGGCGAGTTTAGAAGCCAGAGAGCCCTTTTTAGATCACCGCATTATTGAATGGGCCGCCAAATTGCCCGATCATTTTAAATACAAGGATGGCATTAAAAAATACATGCTTAAGGAAATTGTGCAC
>JBAXXZ010000098.1:0-7225 GCA_037127575.1 Bacteroidota bacterium
ATTGATGGCTTGTCCGTTTAAATCATATTTCTCAACAAAATCATAATTATAAGCCCAATCTTTTTCGCGGAAAGTTCTATCAAATTTTCCAACATAACCATAATCAAAAAACTTGTCTTTGTGCAATGCGCTTTGGTTCGTGGTTTTAATGTTTTCGTAACTCACCAAGAATTTGAAGAAAGAATTTGAGAGTAAGGATTGGGATTTGTTCTTGTCGCTGTTTGAGTTTCCGAATTTTTGTGTGATGGCTAGGTTGTAACGTTGGCTGTTAGTCGAATTTACCGAATTATTAACAGAGTTAAAAATCTGATTAGCGCCTGAACCACCACGATGATCATCGCTATGTTCATAAAAAGCACCGAATGAAATGTTTGTATTAGGTGTTGGAGCAAAATCGATTTTTCCGTTAATAGATAATAAGCGAGAAGAATTATTTGGACGAATCTTTTGTGCGGTCATATCATCTTTTGTCACAAACTCAGAAGATCTTACAAAACCGATACCTGAACGCGAAGGCAATAATGGTTTGTCTTTAATTTCCTGTAATTAATTATCATTCAAAACATAAATAGGAACAAAAGAAGGATCTGATTCTTTAAGGTAATTACCTTGTCCGGAAATAAAGAAACCTAAGATGGTACGGCGTGTTGAATCACGTTTCTTGAAAAGTGGTCCACCCACGCTAAAACCGATTGAATTGTAACCAAATTTATCGGTTAACTGAGAACTAATTAACTCAACCCCTCCAAAACATTTTGATTGTGGTCCACGTGTAGAAATTGAGACTGCGCCGGAAGTTAAATCGCCATAATTGGCAGGTACCCCGCCTGTAATCACGTTTAATTGTTCGATGGATTGTTGTGGTAAATTAGGTTTACCAAAAACCTTCACACCATCAACGAAATAGGTAGTACTGGTTTCGCGACCGCCACGCACGTTAATGGCTTTACCTTCATCTGATTGGTAAACACCTGCGGTGGTAGCAGCAACGGAGTTAACATCTTTAGTGGCTAAATTCTGATAATCTTCGCGGGTTACGGTAGCGCCTGATTTGGTATCCGGATCAATGAGTGGCACCTGATACGTCAATACTTCCACCTCGTCGAGTTTAACACCTTCGCCATTGGAGAGAGAGATGGTCACATAGGCTGTCTTTCCTTCCCCTACTACCACATCTTTAATTTCTGCAGCTTGGTAACCCACATAAACCCCTTTCACCATGTATTTACCCGGTGACAGTGGCTTTATAAAAGCCTCCCCATCCATGTTGGTTGTTGCCACACCTACCTGAACCCCATCCTTATAAGCCACGACATTGGCGAAAGGAATGGCCTCTTTGGTAGATTTGTCCTGCAAGACAACCTTAATCGCCCCGTTGTCATTCTGTGCCAGAGCAGAGAGGCTAACAAAAATGACCAATACAACTGCTAAATAAATTTTCTTCATATAGTGTTAAATTACCTTAATTTCGATATTTGTAAAGCCTTAAATTTATAAACCATAGTGGTATCTAACAAAAAAAAAATCCCCCTTTTTATTAATACTTTGGCTTTCAATCATTTAAACTTCCGCTCTTTATTAACATTCATTATTCAAGTTTAAAGTTAAGGAAATGGTTTTAGGTAAAATTAACAGATTAAAAACTGGTTAATCGAACTTGATAAGTGGTAAAATGGTGCTGCTATTTGGTTTTTTTTGAGACACGTTTAAAGGTGTTTCGTTTTTGAAACCAGCGTTTAAGAAAAAACTCGCGTTTGTGATCGTGGTTACGAAGGGCGGTTTTGCGGCTTGATCGCATGCGTTTGCGCACTTCTTTGGTTTGTATACGTTTGTGGTATTTTTTCACGGCCCTTCTTTCGGCCCTTTCTTGGCGACGTTTTTCACGCTTTTCGATGCGCAATTGTTTATCGCTTTTTAATTCTTCTTTAAAACTTTTTTCGGCCGGGCCGCCTTTTTTTTGGGTGGTGTTTTTTTTGGTGGCTGAATTTTTTTTAGGGCTATTGTTTTTTTGTTGGGCAGAGCATAAAATGGGCGTTAAGCTCAGCAGCAGGAGAAATGATAAACAGCGAAAATAATTATGACATGTATTGCACAACTTCTACGCCAAATTTTCTTAAGAAATCAACACCTTCATCGTTTGGTAATTTTTTGAAGGCTGCATAACTGTTTTTGTAAAAAACCTTTTTAATGCCGATGGTATAAATCACTCTGGCGCAAGCAATGCAAGGCGAAAGGGTGACATAAAGGGTAGCGCCATCCATGCTGACATTATTTTTTGTGGCGTAAAGTATGGCGTTTTGTTCGGCATGCAGCGCCAAAGAGCAAGAGCCTTTGCTGTCGCGCGGGCAGCCATGTTCGGGCCATTCGATATCACAATTGTGTGTGCCTGCCGGCGGACCGTTGTAACCCAAGGAAACAATGCGGGTATCTTTGGTTAGCACAGCACCAACTTGTGCTTTCACGCAATGTGAGCGTTTGGCCAACTTTTCGGCCAAATCCATGTATATTTCATCAAAACTAGGCTTCATCATTTATACAGCTTCACTAATTACTTCTTTCACATCATTCGGCATTAAACGTTTTAAAAGGGCTTCTATGCCTGCTTTTAATGTCATGGTGCTACTTGGACAACCACTGCAACTGCCACGCATTTGAACTGTTACAACGCCATTATTGAGTTCTTTAAAGGTGATTAATCCGCCATCTTGTTCAACTGCCGGGCGGATGTATTGTTCAAGCACTTCGATGATTTTATTTTCCACGTCGCTGCTTGGAGCGGCGTGTTGTGTGTTGATTGAGATTGTTTCTTTAAAGTTAGAATCTTTAGGCACCTCTTTTACGGGCAGTTGGGTGATGATGGCATTCCCTTGATTTAAATAATTGGTTAAAAATACCCTCAATTCATCGCGAATTTCTTCCCATTCAATTGCATCTATTTTTGTAATGGTGATATAATTGGAAGAGATAAAAAGCCGTTTTACAAAAGGGAACATGAACAATTGTTTGGCGATGGGCGCATGTGTAGTTTCAGACGCGTTTTGATATTCGGCGGTAGCGCCACTCACCAATAAAAGTTTATTTGCCACGAATTTTAAACTTGAAGGATTCGGTGTTTCTTCGGCGTAGATGATGTAAGGAATGTCGTTGATGTTGGTCATAAGAATTACAAAAGTAAGTAAAAAGCCTTGGATTGATACGAAGCTAAGCTGGATTCTGCATCATTTTAATGTTTCTTGTTTTTTTTCTGCTGTTAATGCCTTAGGGGAGTTCTTCTGCTGCTTTACCGGCCATGGTGAATTTGATGTCGGCGTAAGAAACATTTTCTGGCAATTGGTTTTTAACGGCGGCCAAACCATCTTCCTTATTATAATTTTCGAGGGCTTTTAAAATTGCTTTTTGTTTTTTTTCATCCACCAATTTCGATAAGTTTATTTCGTTGCTGGCCACATATGGTAATAAGTGATTCTGTATTGTAGAAACCGTTAGTTTACGACTTTCAGCAATTTCTTGTATACTGAAATTTTCCTTGAACATATTAAAAGTGGCTTCTTTGGTATTTACTTTTTTTAATGAAGTGAACCTTTCAACATCCATGCCTTCATCTGACTTTACTTTCTTTGCCGATGATTTTTTTTTCTTTTTATCGGGCATAGCGGCCATGTTACTTTCCAAATTATTTTCAAACAAATAAATTTTAATACGCTTTAAGAACCGATCGCCAAAAGATTCTACTTTGGCCGGTCCGAATCCGGAAATTTTTACGAGTTCGGTTTCATTTACCGGTAAAAACTGGCACAATTCGATGAGCGTTTTGTTGGCGGCCACCAAATAAATTGGCTTCATTTCATCATTGCAAATTTCATCGCGCAAAAGCACCAATTCACGGTATAATTTTGGGTGGGGTGTATCGCTATTAATCTTGATGTTTTTAGCTGTAGCGTACACATTTATTTTTAATTGAGGATATTGGATTTTTAATTTATAGTTTACAAAATCGGCGAATGCGAAGCCATTTGTGAGCAAGGTGAAAAAATAATTTTTGAAAAAAATCTGTTCCAAAAACTGTTGCAACAAATCGTTTAATTCACCTGCAGCTTCTTTACTTTCGGTAAGCATTGAACAAGCATTTAATTGTTGCAAAATGTTGTTTGTTTTATCGGTAAAATATATTGCTGCCTGTTTTATTCGGTTTTGCAGATTGTCGTTTTGTTCAATAGAAATAGGGCTATCGAGCAGTTGTTGTAATTGTGGTTTAAACTTATCGGCGACATCCGTATTTAACTTGATTTCGTGCATCAAGACATTTGCCCATTGAAGACTATCACCTGAAAGTTTGTTTTGAAAGGTGTGTACTGCTTTTTGAAAATTCAAATTTAGATCGGTTACATTTTCAAAGTCGAACAATTCGCAGATGATGACTTTTGAATAATTTTTTTTTGAATCGTAAAAAGACTGTTGCAATTCGGTTTCATTTTGCTTTTGTTGTGAAAAATTCAAAATGTTTTTATCGTTGAACAGGGCATTGTTTTTAATTTTTGAGCTCAAGGAGAGACCTTCTATACTTCTACAGCGGCTTAAGGCAACGTATACCTGGCCTGCGCTAAAAGAATCAGCGGCATCAATGATTAATTTATCGAAAGTTAGACCCTGGCTTTTGTGAATGGTAATGGCCCAGGCATAACGCAGTGGTAATTGACTAAAAGTACCCAAAACTTCTTCTTGTATTTGCTTGGATTTTGCTTCCACTTGGTAGGACACATTTTGCCATTTTTCGGCGCTTACTTCTATTTCGTAATTATCTTCCTCGCATTTTACTTTTACTTTTTCATTATCAAGAAAAGTTATGATGCCGATTTTTCCGTTGTAATAATTTTTTTCAGTGTTGTTTTTTAAGAACATGACCCTGGTACCCACTTTGAGGATAAGTGTTTCATCAACCGGGTAGTTTTTGTCGGAAAAAAGTCCGTTTAATTCAGCCTTATAACTGTATGCCTTTGTTTTGAGTGCTGCTAAGTTTTTGTTATTTATTTCGTCGGCTTTGCGGTTGTGGGTGGTGAGGGTGATATTATTTTGATAATCTTGATCGCTTATTTTTTCTCTGAAACGACTATTTAATAATTCCAAGGCAGGAGCATCTAAGCGGTTATTTCGTACTTTATTCAGAAGCTCCACAAATTTTTCTTCGCTTTGCCGGTAAATTTTTTCGAGTTCGATATACACCGGGGTGTGTTTTTGAATGGCATAGCTGTCGAAAAAAAACGGGCTTAAATAATGCTGTTCCATTATCTTCCATTCCTCTTGTTGGGCCACAGGGGGCAATTGATGCATGTCGCCGATCAATAAAAGTTGCACGCCTCCGAAAGGTAAATCGTATTTTTTTCTGACAACTCGCAAAGTATAATCAATACGATCGAGTAAATCAGCTCTTACCATACTGATCTCGTCGATGATAAGCAATTCGAGTTGCCGGATAATGGCTAAGCGTTGAGCATTATATTTATGGGTATTAACCGACATTTTTGAATAATCGTATTGCCCATTATCTTTAAAATAGGGTATAAAAGGATTGAAGGCAAATTGAAAAAAGGAATGGATGGTTGATCCGCCTGCGTTGATGGCAGCCACACCGGTAGGTGCTATAATGGCGCTTTGTTTGTAGGTGTTTTGCTTGATATAACGAAGCAATGTGGTTTTTCCGGTACCGGCTTTGCCTGTAAGGAAAATAGATTGATTGGTTTGATTAATAAAATTCAGAACCAAACTAAATTGTGGGTTTATTTCGATGCTTGACATGGGTTCAAAGTAAAACAAAATAAAGGAAAATTTCTTGAATTGATTTTTGCAATTTCGAATTTTATTATCTAATTTTAGTTAAACGGTCCAAATAATAAATCAAAAACTGAATATATGAAGACAAATTACAAACTTGTATTGTTTTATTTCATTTGCGTGCTTCTCTCAGGTAATATTCAAGCCCAGTGCGGTGCGCCTGTGAATCTTGGTTCATCAACCAATCTTTTTACTTTGATTCGGAATTCAACCAACCCCGTGGCAGTTGACAAAAACCTGAACACGGTTGTATATATCCACCGAAACAATCCTACCAATTTTGGAGGGAGCTCCGGACATTTGCGATACGATGTATCAACCAATGCGGGAACAACTTGGACACTGAACCAAGGTGTGCTGAATAATTTGAATTCTAGTTATGGTCGTTATCCAAATGTGGCCATTTACAACCCAACCAACAATGTTACCCCGGCCAATGCTTACATTGGCTATATGGCGGCCACCATTAATTCAGCGAGTTCAGCCTGGAATGGTGTGGTAACGGGTGTAAGCCAATTAAGCGGCACAGGTATCACTGAAAATTATAATCAACCTATTGTTAGTCCGCAACTTATTGCACATTCTCTAGTGAAAGGAGCCCCTGGTATTTATTGGGCTGTTGATGCATTATATAACGGTAGTGCTATGACAGGGTTTGCAATTTACAAAGGCACTTGGAACAGTGGCAGTAATGACATTGTTTGGGCCAACAATTTTACGGTTGCCCCTACTTTTAACACGGCCTATGCTTCTGCAGCATATATTGGCGACTATAACATTGCTTTTGACCCAACGGGCACCAATGGTTGGATGAGCTTTTTAGGGCATGTGAGTCCGGGCCCAAGCAATTACGCTTATTACCCGGTATTTTACAAAACCACAAATGGGGGTGCTACTTGGACAGGCCCTATTCAAGTGAACTTGACAACTTTGGGCTGTTTAACTGCGAACATGACAGGTACGAATGTGCCGACCACTAATTTTGAGCATGATTTAACTGTGGATGTAAATGGCAATCCGCATTTATTTACCACCATTTGTAATGGCACAAACAATTACAGTGTTTTATACACGGCATGGCACCACATGTATGATATTACTTTAAAGAATGGTTTATGGGTGGCCAATGATGTGGCCAACGTGTTGGCCGGCCGTGGAACCTGGGGCACTTCACCAAACAGTACAAGTCAGGATATGGCGCCGCAGGTATCGCGCTCTTTGGATGGTACTAAAATATTTTTCTCATGGACAGACAACAGCAATTATACTTTAGGTCAGGCCAACCAAACACCGAATTTATTTACCAAAGGATATAATGTTTCGAACAATACATGGACACCCACCAAGGATTTTAGTTCATGTAATACCGGCGTGGCAGTGTTGATGCTTGTGCCGC
>JBAXXZ010000099.1:0-7150 GCA_037127575.1 Bacteroidota bacterium
CTACACAACCGAATACAATCAAGTGGCGGTACCTAGTTTATTGGTAAAAAAATCCATACCGGTGAGTGCAGCTGTGGCAAAGATTTTATCAAAATACTATGGCGCTTACCTCAACAATGATTTTGCTTTGATTGCCAAGGCCAGTTTGAGTAAGGGTGAAAATTTAAACCATTATCAATTAATTCCGTTTCGGCTCAATTTTCAAAATCAGTTTGAAGAATTAATTGAATATGACATTCAATGGCAGGTGAAACAAAATACTCAAGCCAATGCGGCAAAACCAAATGGCGGTTTTAGTTCTAATTCGGTTTTGTTGAGCGGCGATTGGTTTAAAATTGGTGTCACGCAAAGTGGGGTGTATAAAATATCCAAAGAATTTCTTGGCAATATTGGCATCAATACGGCAAACATCAATCCGAAAAATATACATATATATGGTAATGGCGGCAAAATGCTTCCAGAAAGAAACAAAGATTTTAGGTATGATGATTTACAGGAAAATTCAATTACCGTAATTGGTGAAGAGGATGGCAAATTTGACAATGCCGATTACATTTTATTTTACGCAACAGGACCAGACAATTGGAGCAGAAACAAAAGCGGGGGATTAAAATTTAAAGTCTCCAAAAATTTATATAGCGACACCAGCTTTTATTTTATAAATGTGAATTCAAGTGCGGGTAAAAGAATTGGTAAACAAAATTCTGTGGTTCAAAACAATCATTTTGAAACAGCCACATACGACTATTATAATTTTCATGAAGAAAATGTGGTAAATTTTGGCAAGAGTGGTCGTGACTTTTACGGCGAGTTTTTTGATTATGTTAAGAGCTATCAATTCACATGGAATGACAACAATTTTGTACTGAACGACAGCATCATCTGTGATGTATCGTTGGTGGCCATCAATACCGACAGTTCGAATTTCAGGGTAAGCGGCAACGGCTTAAACTATATTGTTACCACTGGTTCAATTAATCCCAATCTTGCCTACGAAGATTATGCAAAACCAGGTTATAAATTTGGTTCAGCCATGAATAATTTTGCCGGGGAAATCAATATTAGCATTGACAAACTAACGGCCAAGAGTGTTGGGTATTTGGACAAAGTAAGCGTAAACGCAAGGAGACAATTGGTGATGAATGGGCAACAATATGCCTTTAGAGATTCAAGAACTGTTGGTGCAGGAAAAATTACGAAATTCAACATTACCAATGCATACAATTCGGGCGTAAACATTTGGGATGTTTCAGATCCTTTGCATCCTAGTGACATAGTTTTTAATCAATCAAACAATATACTTTCATTCTCGGCATCGGCAGACAGTATTAAAGAATATTGCATTTCACCAAGCAGCGATTATTACGTACCTGCTTTTGTAAATAAAATTGAAAATCAAAATTTACATGCCATTCAGCAAGCCGAATACTTAATTATTTGTCATCCTATTTTCTTAAAAGAATCGCAGCAATTGGGGGCATTTCATTTGCAAAAAGAAGGACTTACGTATCAAGTTGCGAGTACTGATCAAATATACAATGAGTTTAGCAGCGGCCGACAAGACATTTCGGCGATTAGAGATTTTATCCGCATGGTATATTCACGCAATGTAAGCGGCGCTAAGCCATTAAAGTATGTGTTGTTAATGGGGCGGGGATCTTACATCAATCAATCGCGAAGCATCACCAACAACAGCAATTTAATTCCCACTTATCAATCAATTAATTCACTATCCGAAACACAAAGCATCGCCACTGATGATTTTTATTGTTTGATGGATCCTGATGAAGGTCAAAATGCTGAGAATTACGGCAGCATCGATTTGGCCATTGGTAGACTCATTTGTAAATCGAATGCTGAGATGAAAGCGGTGTTAAACAAAATTTATAATTATTACAAAACAGATCCGGATTTACAAACTAATCCGCCTCAAAGTACTTATGTGAGTGATGCTTCATCGATGGGAGATTGGCGCAACAATTTATTGTTTTTGGCTGATGATGAAGATGGTGCCGAACACATGAAACAGTCGAATACATTAACTTCTATTGTAACTTCATTGGATGCGAATTACAACATCGACAAAGTATATTTGGATGCCTATCAACGCTTTAGCACAGCAGGTGGCGCCAGGTTTCCGGATGCATCAGAAGACTTTGTTAAAAGGATTTCGAAAGGTGCCTTGGTGTTTAATTATACCGGTCATGGTGGTGAGGTTGGTTTAACCGCTGAACGCATTATCGATATTGACATTATTAACAGCTTAAACAACTTTAACAAGCTACCTTTATTTGTTACGGCCACTTGTGAATTTAGCCGTTATGATGATCCTGCCAGAACATCGGCCGGTGAATTGTGCTTATTAAATGCCAAAGGAGGAGCTGTTGCATTATTTACAACTTGCAGGTTGGCGTATTCGGGACCAAACTTTACACTTAATTCAATTTTATTGAACAACACTTTTTCAAGAACAAAAGGCGGAAAGCGCCCCACCTTAGGAGAGATTGTTCAGATGACCAAGTCAGATCCACGCATCGGGCAATCTTATGTGTACGCCAATTTCCATTTGTTGGGAGATCCGGCCATGACACTGGCCTATCCAAAAGACAAAGTGTTTACAACGCAAATCAATCAAAAAGCAATTAAGGCAAACAGTTCCGACACTTTAAAATCTCTGTCGAAAATTACGGTAACAGGTTATGTGGGAGATGCCAATGGCAACAAATTAAATTTTAACGGTCTGGTGTATCCAACTGTATTTGATAAAGAACAAGATGTGGTGTGTTTAATGAATACCGATAAATCGGCGGCCAATTATCCATTGGCACCAGGAGACAATTCTTTAACACCTTTTCAATTTAAGTTACAAAAAAACATTTTGTACCGCGGCAAGGCCTTGGTAAGCAATGGCGACTTTTCATTCACGTTTATTGTGCCAAAAGACATCAGTTTTGCTTATGGTCCGGGAAGGATTAGTTATTACGCCACTACTGGAACAAGTGATGCCAATGGCTACCACAGCAAAATTGTGGTGGGTGGGGCATCAAATAATATTAGTACCGATAAAGACGGCCCGCAGGTTCATTTGTATTTAAACGAAAAAAGTTTTGTGAACGGCGGATTAACCAATGAAAATCCGGTATTGTTTGCCAATTTGGTTGATTCGAGTGGAATTAACACAGTGGGTACCGGCTTGGGTCATGATATTTCTGCCATTTTGGATGCCAAATCAAGTAATCCCATTATATTAAATGATTATTATGAGGCTGATTTAAACAGTTATCAGAGCGGCAGGGTGCGTTATCCATTCAGTGATTTGAGTGAGGGACAGCACTCGGTAGCCTTTAAGGTTTGGGATATTCAGAACAATTCGAACACGGTATATGAAGATTTTGTTGTGGCTAAAAGTGCAGAATTGGCTTTGAAGGAAGTGATGAATTATCCTAATCCCTTTACCACACATACCCAGTTTTTGTTTCAACACAACCAAACCTGTGTACCATTAAAAGTTACAGTTCAAATATACACGGTAAGCGGCAAGGTTGTAAAAACCATACAACAAATGGTAAATTGTGAAAATGGCAAAACGGAACCGGTTGAATGGGACGGTAAAGACGATTATGGTCAAAGGATAGGCCGTGGTGTCTATATCTATAAATTGGCCATCATTAATCCGGAAAACAAAAAAGCCGAAAAAATAGAAAAATTAGTGATTCTAAATTAGTAAATTTGCCGATTCCTTAAACGGCATGATAGTAGATAAATACATGAAATCAATCTTAAGCACCTTCTTAGTTACTTTATTTGTTTCTAAATCTTTTAGTCAGGTTACCAGTACATTAAGTACAACGCAACTAAGCGGCGCCTTAAATCCGATTACTACCTCTGTGCCTTTTTTATTAATTAGTCCCGACAGCAAACAAGGTGGCATGGGTGATGTAGGTGCAGCGACTGATTGTGATATTAATTCAATTCATTGGAATGGCAGTAAGTTGGCTTTTGCCGAAAAACAATTTGGAACAGGATTTACTGTAACGCCTTGGTTAAGATCATTGGTGCCGGATATCAATATGTATTACTTGGCTGGATACGGAAAGTTAAACGACAAGCAAACTGTTGGAGGCTCATTGCGTTATTTTAGTTTAGGCAATATTGATTTAACAAACGATCAGGGCATACGTACCGGGAATTTTAAGCCCAATGAATTTGCTATTGATTTATGTTTTGCGCAGAAACTATCAAAATTTTTGTCCTTGGGTGTGGCCACAAGATTTATCAATTCGAGTATTAGCCGTGTTTATTTTCAAGGCAGTTCAGGAAATGCAGCCAGCACTGTGGCAGTTGATTTAAGCATGTACTTTAAAAGTAACAAATTTAAATTATCGGATAAAAAAGCCGTTGCTACCGCGGGATTGGCCTTCACCAATATGGGTGCAAAAATTAAATATTCGAATGATCAAAATTTTATCCCCATTAATTTAAGATTGGGAGGCGGTTTAAAAACAGAAATTGACCAATACAATACCATTGCAGTATACGCCGACTTTAATAAATTGTTGGTGCCTAGTCCACCTGTTTATTCAACAGCCATTAATCCCGCTACCGGCCAAGCAAGTATTGTGATTGACCCATCAACCGGCAACAAAGTAATTGCAAAAGGAAAAAATCCAAATGTAGACGTTGTAACAGGTATGTTACAATCGTTTGGTGACGCGCCAGGTGGATTTAAGGAAGAATTAAAAGAAATCAACATTTCCACCGGTTTGGAATACGCGTATAATAATGTATTAGCGGTTAGAACAGGGTATTTTTATGAGCCTAAAACAAAAGGCGGTCGTCAGTATTTAACCTTTGGAATGGGATTTAAATTTAAGGTAATTACAGTTGACGGATCGTATTTGGTGCCAACATCGCTGCGAAACCCTCTACAAAACACGTGGCGCATTACTTTGAGTTTTAACTTTGACTCGGTGAAGAAAACCGAAGAGGGTGAAAAAGAAGGCGCTAAGCCATAAATTCCTGCACAGTTTTATGTGCAAAATTGTTTTTAAATTTTATAAAAGCAACTTGATAGATATACATCTTTGTATATGCGCATTTTAATTATTGTAATCGGATTGCTTATACTTTTATTCAGTGCATGTAACAATCCATCTTCCTCTGAATTAAACAAAACGGTATTTAACTATAATGAACTAAATGGTGTTACATCATTGGACCCTGCGGCGGCTGCCAATTTTGAAAATATATGGCCGGTGAACCAAATGTTTAACGGTTTAATTGAAATGGACGACCATTTAAATCTACAATCGGGCATAAGTAAAAGTTTTGAAATAAGCGACGACCAAAAAATGTATACTTTTCATTTAAGAACGGATGTGTATTTTCACGACAATGTGTGTTTTGAAAAGGGCAAGGGCCGAAAGGTATTGGCTTCAGACTTTGTTTTTAGTTTCTACCGTTTATACGACAGTAAGGTTAGTAGTGCTGCCGGATTGTTGGAGAAGGTAGACCGTAATGAGAAAAACCATTACAAAGGCTTTGAGGCCTTAAACGACAGTACATTCAGGATTTATTTAAAAGAACCATTTGCCCCCTTTTTGAGTATTTTGAGCATGAAATATTTTAGTGTATTACCTTTTGAGGCGATGGCGTATTATCAACAAGATTTTAGAAAAAATCCGGTTGGTACCGGGCCATTTCAATTTAAGATGTGGGATGAAGGTTCGAAATTAATTTTGGTAAAGAATCCAAATTATTTTGAGTTTGATTCTAACCATGTGCGCCTGCCCTATTTAGATGCTGTAACTGTATCATTTATTAAAGACAAAGAAACAGCCTTCATGGAATTTTTAGCAGGCAAGTTTGACATGTTGAGTGGTGCGGACGCTTTTAATACAAGTGAAGTGCTTAATAAGGAAGGAGATTTAAGAGACTTTTACAGCAAAAAATTTGTATTGCAAAAGGAAGTATTTTTAAAAACAGATTACATTGGTTTTTTGGTTGACAGTGCTATGCCGGTGGTGAAACAATCACCGATAAAATTAAGAGCATTGCGAAAGGCCATCAATATGGGATTTGACAGAAATAAACTGATTAAATACTTGCGTAATAATGTGGGCTTTGCGGCCACTTCGGGATTTATTCCCAAAGGAATGAACAGTTTTAATACCGATTCAGTAAAAGGATACAGTTATAATCCTGATCGTGTTAAACAACTTTTAATAGAAGCGGGTTACCCAAATGGCAAGGGACTCCCGGAGATTGTGATGCACATCACCGATACCTATAAAGAACAGGCAGAATTTATACAATCGCAATTGGCCGAGAACAATATCCGTGTGCAAATAAGCATCGATAAACCATCTGTTTTGCGGCAAGCTGTGAACAGTGGTGAGTATGACTTTTTCAAAAAATCATGGGTGGCCGATTATCCTGACGAGGACAATTTTATGGGATTATTTTACAGTAAAAATTTCACACCACAAGGCGTTAATTTTTTCCACTTTAGCAACCCAACATTTGACGGTTTATATGAAAAGGCGTTGAATGAACCTAATCAAGCTGTAAAAAACCGCTTATATCAGGCCATGGAACGCATCATCATTGAAGAGTCGCCGGTGGTGCCATTGTATTATGATGAGGTGGTACGCTTGGTGCATAAGA
Source organism: Bacteroidota bacterium (assembly GCA_037127575.1). Classification (GTDB taxonomy): domain Bacteria; phylum Bacteroidota; class Bacteroidia; order B-17B0; family Aurantibacillaceae; genus Aurantibacillus. The sequence continues at coordinate 6,667 of JBAXXZ010000099.1, forward strand.
ACATACAAAATTTGGGCACCAATCCAATGAATTTATTGAATCTTAAAAAGGTGAAAAAAAACCCTTAGAAATCGCTTTCATTTTTGATAAGTCGTTTGAAGAAAACGAAATCATTTCTAATTTCAAAAAACTGTATCAAGCGAATTTTTGTTGATTTCAAAAACATGATCAGCGACATCATGAATATCACCACATAACTTATATTGGCCGTGTAAGCCGCACCGAGTGTATCGAAGCGTGAAATCAATAAAGGCGCCAAAGCCAATGTGGCTAAAAAACCAAAGGTATTGCTAAGCAGGATAAATTTTTGTTTACCGATGCCGGAAAAATATTGGTTGATGACTGTGAATACGCTCATCATTAAAATGGCTGGAGCATAAGCTAGCATGAGCGTTTTAACGCCAAGAAATCCATTGCCAAGAAAAAAAACAAATACCTTTTCAGGAATAAAAGCCAATGTAATGATTAATGCAGTGCTGCTGAT
>JBAXXZ010000100.1:0-7104 GCA_037127575.1 Bacteroidota bacterium
TAACTAGCGTTGATGCCGATCATTTAGATATTTATGGCAATGCCAATGAAGTGAAAGAAAGCTACTTTTTATTCACCCAAAAATTGAAGGAAAACGGCACTTTAATTGTTAAGAAAAATGTTGATAACGAATTGAGCCTGACTCGTAAAAGGCTCATCTACTCTTTAAATTTAGATACTGAATATTGTGCGCAATCAATTGTTATTGAAAACACACAATTTATTTATGACATCAAAAGTCCCGTTGAGTGTATTTCCCGCGTCAATCTTGGATTACCGGGCATGCACAATGTTGAGAATTCGATTGCTGCCGTAGCCATTGCTCAGCAATTAGCAATTAAAGGTGATGTGATAAAGGAGGCCTTACGTTCTTTTAATGGTGTAAAACGCCGGTTCGAATACCGGGTTAAAAATGAGAAAGCCATTTATATTGATGACTATGCGCATCATCCTGAAGAACTCAAGGCTTTTATTTCATCGGTGAAGAAAATTTTTCCGGATAAAAAAATTACCGGCATTTTTCAACCCCACTTGTTTAGTCGAACACGTGATTTTGCCGATGATTTTGCCGATAGTTTGAGTTTGTTGGATGAGTGCATCTTGCTCGAAATATATCCGGCCAGAGAAAAAGCCATTGAAGGCATTACTTCTTCTTGGTTACTTAAAAAAGTGAATTCAGGCATCAAAAAATTAATGAGCAAACACGATTTAATAAGTGATATAGCCGAAAATAAAAGAGAAGTAATTTTAACAATGGGAGCAGGTGACATTGATTCAATTGTTGAATCAATTGAACAAGTTGTTTTGAAGTACAATTAAAATTTTGAAAAAAATAAATTATAAAAAAGTTTTTGTCAGCGTTCTTTGGATTATTGTAATTGCAGGTTTAACAGTGTCTTTGGGCTTTGTTTCGAAGCGTGAAAAAAACATTGTGGCTAAAAAACTAAATGTGAGTATTCATAACAACGATGAGAACTTCTTTCTAACCGAAAAAGACATCAATACTTATTTCGATGAAAGAAGAGATTTAATTGTTTCCAATGAATACAAAAACATTGATGTACCCATGCTTGAAAAAGCATTGAATGCGCATCCTGTTATTGAAAACGCTGAAGTTTCTTATGATTTGTTAGGCAATGTAAAGGTTGAAATCACCCAGCGAACACCCGTTGTTAGAATCATCAATAAAGATGGTGAAAGCTACTATATCGATTCACAAAGTAAACCGATGCCACTGAATGAAAATTACACAGCACGTGTTTTAGTTGCTACCGGCGAAATTTATGAACCCTATGCGCGACGATTTCAATTCACCGTAAATCAAATTAAAAAAAATAAATTATTCAGCGAAGTGAGTTTATTGGATGATATTTTAGATGTAGCTACTTTCATTAACAAGGATTCAAGTTTAACCACACTCATTCAACAGATTTATGTGAACAAAGACAAAGAAATTGAACTGTATCCTGCAATTGGTAATCATAAAATTGTTTTTGGGGATGCCCAAAACCTAAATGAAAAATTTAATAAACTAAAATTATTTTATACCGAGGGATTGAATAAATCAGATGCTTGGACAAAATACTCGATCATTAATTTAAAATATAAAAACTTAGTGGTTTGCACTAAAATTAAGTAGGTAATATGGAAAATAAAACAAATCAAGGCAATCCAAATTTAGCATCCGAACTCGTGGTTGGTTTAGATATCGGTACCACCAAAATTGCTGCCATGGTTGGAAGAAAAAATGAATTTGGTAAGGTCGAAATTTTAGGGATTGGTAAAACTGAATCTTTGGGCGTGAACAGAGGTGTGGTGGTGAACATTGAACAAACTGTTGCTTCCATTAAAACCGCTGTTGCCATTGCCGCCGATAAAGCCAATGTTGATATTGGTGAGGTAATAGTTGGTATTGCCGGGCAACACATTAAAAGCATGCAACACCGCGGCATGATTACCCGCCAAAGTTTAGAAGATGAAGTATCACAAAAAGACATCGATAATTTAATCGACAACATGCACCGCTTAGTGATGAGTCCGGGTGAAGAAATCATACACGTCATTCCGCAAGAATATATCATTGATAGCGAATCGGGCATTAAAAACCCCATTGGTCACGCCGGCATTCGCCTTGAAGGAAATTTTCACATCATTACAGGCCAAGTTAGTGCTGTAAAGAATATTTTTAAATGTGTTGATCGTGCAGGTCTCCAAACTGTTGATTTACATCTAGAGCCTCTAGCCAGTTCCGACGCAGTGTTGAGCGATGAAGAAAAAGAAGCCGGTGTTGTTTTGGTTGATATTGGCGGTGGCACAACCGATGTCGCAATTTTTTACGACGGTATCATTCGCCACACAGCAGTAATTCCTTTCGGCGGTAACATCATCACCGACGATATTAAAGAAGGGTGCGGTATTATTCGTACACAAGCCGAACAATTAAAAGTAAAATTTGGTTCAGCCCTATCACAAGAAAACCAAGAGAACGAAATTATTTCAATTCCTGGCTTAAGAGGACGCCCGCACAAAGAAATCTCAGTGAAATTTTTGGCGCAAATTATTCAAGCCAGAATGGAAGAAATACTCGAGTTTGTACTCTTTGAAATTAAAAGCAGCGGATACGAGCGAAAATTATCAGCAGGTATCGTTGTTACAGGCGGAGGATCTTTACTAAAACACTTGCCACAACTTGTTATGCTAACCACAGGATTGGATTGCCGCATTGGCACACCAAATGAACACTTGGCCGGAACAGATGATGAATTAAAAAATCCTCTTTATGCTACCGGTGTTGGCCTTGTGATGAAAGGCATCGAAAAATACGAACGCGAATTAAAACGTGGCAAGAACAACATCAAAGTTGAAATTGAGCAAGAACTCGTTGAAGAAAAAATGAAAGACAGCAAAAAGGTAGTAGGTCACTCACAAAGAAAAGTAGGTAGTTTTTTCACCAGCATTATTGAGCGCACCAAAGACTGGATGAGTGATGATATTGAATAATAAAAGAACATAGTAATAGATGTAATAAAGCTTAAGAATTAACAATAAAAAATAAAAACCATGATGCAATTTGAATTACCAAAAGAAGAAAACTCAATTATTAAAGTAATTGGTGTTGGAGGCGGTGGCAGCAATGCCGTAAATCACATGTACCGTCAAGGAATCAAAGGAGTCGATTTCATCATCTGTAACACAGATAAACAGGCCTTGGAAAAGTCACCTGTGCCACATAAAATTCAATTGGGCGCCAAATCTACCAGAGGTTTGGGTGCAGGCTCCATTCCAAGCGTGGGTCGCGACGCCGCTTTAGAAAGCATTGATGAAATAAAGAGTTATTTCAACGAAGATACACAAATGGTATTCATTACCGCAGGTTTAGGTGGCGGTACAGGTACCGGTGCTGCCCCTGTAATTGCAAGCATCGCGCGTGAAATGGGCATACTTACTGTTGGCATTGTTACTATTCCTTTTGCATTCGAAGGCAAAAAACGCCGAGCACAAGCCGAGGCAGGACTCGAAGAAATGAAAAAATATGTCGATACCCTATTGGTGATCGGTAATGATAAATTGCGCGAAATTTATGGCAACTTAAAAATGAGTGAAGCCTTCGAACACGCGGATGATGTTTTATCAGGTGCAGCAAAAAGTATTGCCGAGATTATCAGTTTACACATGCATATCAACGTTGACTTTAACGATGTAAAAACTGTCATGAAAGAAAGTGGTGTAGCAATCATGGGTTCGGCGATTGCAAGCGGCGAAAAACGCGCCTTAACAGCCGTTGAACAAGCACTCAATTCACCATTGTTAAACGACAATGATATAAGCGGTGCCCGACATGTTTTACTCAACATCATGAGCGGAAGCGATGATATTGACATGGACGAATTTGGAGAAATCACTGATTTTATTCAAGAAGCTGCAGGAGGCACAGCCGAACTAATTACCGGTTATGGCACCGATCCTTCTTTAGGCGACAACGTAAGTGTTACCATCATCGCAACAGGATTCCATTCTAAACAAAGCACGGGCTTTGAAGCCCCATTGTTCAAGGAACGTAAGATTGTAAATTTGGACGAAAAACCTGTTGAAGTAACTCCAGAAACAGTTAGCACAGTTCAACAAACGAATATTGTAGATGAAATTCAAAAAAATGAACCTTTTGTTTTTACTAAACTAGAAACACCTGAAATTGACCTTCAAAACATCATCCCACCAATTATTGAATCAGCTGTTGAAGATAATATCGAAGAATTCAATTTTGAAATTAAATCCATAAGCCAAGAAGAGCCTTTGAACGACAATGTTGAAATAGAAAATGCCTCTACAGAATTTACTTTCAGCAATGTTGATGAAACACCGCAACAAAACGAAGAAATAAGCGCCGAACAAAATAGTTTTATGCTTGAATCAATGAGTCGCGAAGAACAAATTCGTTTGGCCCAAGAACGTATTCGTAAACTAAAAGAAATTACATTAAAAATGAAAAGTCCTGAAGGACTTGCCGCACTTGAAAAACAAACCGCTTTTGAAAGAAAAAATATTGTGCTTGAAAACAAAACACCCAGCACCGAATCAAGTGTTTCAAGATATACATTGAGTGAAGGGGAAAATAAAAAGATTGAAATCCGCCCCAATAATTCATTTCTTCATGACAATGTAGATTAAAAAATCAGCACACCTTAAAATGCAGTCTAAATCAGGCTGCATTTTTTTTTGTGTATATTTTTTATTACATTCATGTTACTATATATTTAATCCAACGACACCTACTGTAAATACTCATAAAGCCACTAGCCGATTAATTGAAAAAGGTATTTTGGAAAACACCTTCAAGGGGGGCTTTATTATTGAGGACACCGACATGCATGAACTAAGAGCGGCCAACCTCTCCTTGGTTGGCGATAATCCTTACACAGTGTTGGTACAAGCAGAAGAATTAATTAATTTTTCGGTTAAAGCCCGCGAACTTGTGGCGAGCGAAGCGTTTAAAGGCAACAATATTGCCAAGGCTTTATTGTTTCAAAGTTTAGGCCAAAGAATCATTGCTAACTTTTATTTGAAAATTCATAAGCCTTTTATAAAAACAAAATTATTCTCAGAAAGAGAAAAAGCTTTGATTTGGTTAAGAACAGAATACCACACTTATATTACCGAAAATAGCCTAATGATTTCAAACCCATGAAGCATATTCTATCACAAATCAAAAAATCACACAAAAGGAATACTCAATTCAACTACAGCACCCTCTTCATTTCTGTATGTTACAAGGCCATCTAATTGATCACTCAGTGAATTGATAATGGTAATGCCAATATTTCTATTATAGGCATCATAATTATCAGGAAATCCCAATCCATTATCCTGTATTTTTAAAACCAATTTATCAAACAATAACAACAAACTCACTTTTAATACACTTGGTTTGTTAGCGTGATGAAAGCCATGTTTTATTGAATTGGTAATTACCTCGTTTACAATTAAACCAACAGGCACTGCTGTTGTAACATCCACATCAATGCTTTGTAAATCTTCGTATACATTTATCGAATCTTGCAATGAATGACTTTTTATAATTTCCTGAATCAAATCACTAATATAATTACTCAAGTTAATTTTAGAAAGGTCATCCTTCTTGTATATTTTCTGATGAACCATGGCAATGCTCATTACCCGATTCTTAGCCTCATTCAGTAAATTTTTGAATGATTCGTTTTCAGCTTTATCAAGTTGCAAATTAAACAAACCAATTATAACCGATAAATTATTTTTAACCCTATGTTGCACCTCGGCCAACAAAACCTCTTTTTCTTGCAACGAATGCTGAATGGTCAACTTATCCCTACTAATTTGTGCAACCAAGCTCGAAAAATCAATGTGCTGTTGATTAATTAAACGAATAATAAACGCCATTAAAATAATTGTGAGAACAGAGGCATTGTATATATTGTAAATTAAAAGGTGACGATTTTGTTCATCTGTTGTTACTGCTTCAAAATTCACGTGCCCTGACAATAAAAAAGCAATCACAATACAAAACACAACCACACCAAAAAGTGTAACTGTGCGCATCACAGGCTTAATGGGATTGTGTAAAAGAGCAGTACACACCAAAATGGGAAAATAATACAAATAATTTCCAACTGACACTTTAAAAGACAAATTCACAAATATCATTGTCAAATTTAGGCCAAGGATAAAAGTGTACAATGCCGCCAAATAGGCTCTCTTTGCGTTAAAATACAATACAAACAAAGAAAAGGAAAACAAAAAGATTTCAGTTCTAATTATTTGGATTTCGTTTGAAAAAAAGAATTTACCTATATAGAGCAGCACACTGAATAAAATAATCCAAGAAAACAGATTCAAAAATTTTGTTTCCTTTTTTTGATACAAGTCTTGCGAATCATCAACACCAATATTTATTATTTTATAGTACAAGTGGCATATTTTAAAAAGCGTTATACAACTATATTCACGATCTTTTTAGGCACAATGATTACTTTTTTAGGTATACTGCCATTCAAGTGCTTCATCACATCTTCACGTTTCATCACCTCAGCTTCAATTTCTTGCACTGTTAAGGTAGCAGGCAATTCAATACTAAATTTCATCTTACCGTTAAAAGAAACAGGATACTCAAAACTATCTTCCACCAAATAACTTTCATTACAAATCGGGAAATCTGCAAAAGCAATACTCTCCACATGCCCCATTCTTTGCCACAATTCTTCGGTTATATGAGGTGCGTATGGTGACAATAAAATCAACAATGGCTCAAGCACTTCCCTTTTATTGCATTTTAAATCGGTAAGTTCATTCACGCAAATCATAAAATTACTCACAGAAGTATTGAATGAGAATCGCTCAATGTCTTCAGTAATTTTTTTAATGGTTTTATGAAGTGATTTGAATTCAGCCTTGTTTGCCGCCTCATCACTTACATTCAAATACAAACGCCATAGCTTTTTCAAGAAACCACTCACACCTGTTATTCCATTCGTGTTCCACGGTTTACTTTGCTCCAAAGGACCCAATAACATCTCATACAATCGTAAAGTATCAGCCCCAAATTTTTCACATATTAAATCAGGCGTAACAACAT
>JBAXXZ010000101.1:0-7053 GCA_037127575.1 Bacteroidota bacterium
ATTTCCGTACCACAGGTCGCAATTTCTGTAGTCGATTACAGCGCCATTATGTTGAAGGCCTTAGCCGATCGTTTGGCTGAAGCCTTTGCAGAGCTCATGCACAAAAAAGTACGCACCGAAATATGGGCATATAGCGCAAATGAAAACTTAAATTCACAAGATCTAATTGAAGAAAAATACGACGGCATTCGTCCTGCGCCCGGTTATCCCGCTCAACCAGATCACACTGAAAAAGAAACAATTTGGAAATTATTGGACGTGGAAAAAAACACCGGCATTCAATTAACCGAAAGCTTGGCCATGACACCAACCGCAGCCGTGAGTGGTTTGTATATTTCTCAGGCAAAATCGCATTATTTTGGCATTGGTAAAATTACCAAAGAGCAGGTAGAAGATTATGCCAAGCGAAAAAACATGCCTTTTGAAATTATTGAAAAGTGGTTGGGACCTGTTTTAGCTTATTAAGCCTATGTCTTTGGGCAAAACGACTTAATAAATAAATTTTTCCTGCTAACTTAAAGGCGTGAAACAATCTGTCATAAAGCAATTTTATGCCTTTTTAAAGGGGCCGGCTAAATCCATTCTATTCACAAGTATTTTTTATTCGCTTTGGATTGTGGTTGATCGTGTATTGCAGGTTAACTATGATTTAACTTCCTTTTCCGGCAGACAAATAGGTATCGCAACTTTAGAAGCATTTGATGTTAGCGCCCGCTTGCAACTATTTTACGGGAACTTGATTTTTTTCTTCCTTTTTTATGTTGGTATAAATCTTATCGGATTCTTCATTTATCTTAAAAGTCCAAGATTTATCAATGGTAGCGAAATCCGCTTTATCAATTATCTTTCACTGGCCGGCATGCTGCTGCTTGCTTTTAAGTTGTTTGATATAGAAGTTTATGAAACACAGGAACTTATTTATGCCCTACACAAATTGCTGTTATTTGCCTTCCTTTTTAGAATTATTTTTTTTCGAAACAACCACTTCAAGATAAGGGACTACTTATTGTTGTTTGTATTGGCAATTTCGTTTTACATCTGTGTGATTGACTTCAACAATGTTTTAGGATATGCGCAAAATCCGGATTTTTATCTTTTGGCGTCGTGCATTGCTTTAGTTTTAATTGTGGCTTTAAATATTTTGATAAAGGGGCAAAACCTTTTGGAACAAAAAAAACGCATACAACACTATTCATATATTTTGTTCCCATTTATAAGCTTGCCCTTGCTAAGTGTTTTAAAGGATGAGGTTTATTTGGTTTTAAAAACCAATGGCTTTGTTCAAGTTCAGTTCGCAACGCTGTTTGCTATATTAATTGGCGTTTTATTATTGTGGGTATGGATTAGAATTAAAAAAAGCACTAAGGGAATTGGCTTTAAGAAAGACAGTTTGGCCGAAAATTATTTTCCATTGTTTATTTTTTCAATCACAGCATTTACTTCTTATAGTTGGTTTGCCGAATATTATGATGAGATATTTGAGTCGGGGAATGTTTATTTGCCAATCATGGAACATCAAATGTTTGGTGTACTTGCGCCGCTTGAAAAATTAAACACCCATCTTTTGTCTGATTATTTTTTTGGCGCGGTATACACTTTTTTTAACGGCTTAAAAATAAGCGAGGTGGATTTATATGACTTTTTGCTTGTGCCAATTTCGTATACGCTGTATTATTATTTGATTTATTTTCTTACCCGAAACCCTTTATTGTCGTTGTTCAGTGTGTTTGTATTTCCATTTGCCGAAGCCATAATGCCGGCCGGGTATTGCCTAGGCATATTGGCTGTATTTGCAATGATTAAAATAATTAATGGAAAACAGGACATAAAAAACTATGTTTTCTTTTTTTTGATAATGTTATGGCTTGTTTTGTGGCGAATTGATTTGGCTTACGTAAGCGTTGTTGCCATGCCGCTGATATTGTTTTATTACCACCTGCGAGAGCCAAGCTTTAAAATTCAAACTAAAATCTTTTTTCGTTCCATCATCCTTACCGTTTTATTTTGCAGCAGTGTGTTAATTTGCTTGGCTTTTTTTAGGCACATTGATATACTTGAGAAATTAAATTATTTCTTACACTATTGTGGCTCGGCGCAGTCATACGGATACAATACTGTAGGCTGGAGCAATATGCCAGGCTACAAAATGCACTACTTTGTATTTCCGGTTTTAGTGGGCATTGTATTGATTGCATTAATGCTAAACCACAAACGTTTAAACCAAAATAAATTACAAACAAGAACCTTCATCGCCTTGTTATTTATTTGTTTGTTTTACTTCTTAAACTTTAACAGGGGGCTCATTCGACATAGTTTAATTGAATGGACAGATACTTTCACGGCCTCCTTTGTTTACATTATTTTGGCGGTGATCCCATTTGTGTTTTTACAAAAACATGGCCACCTCACCAAGGCAATTGGTTTTTGCATGATTGCATTTATTGGCGTATCCAATTATCGCGTGCCCGACACCAAAGGCTTACAAAGTCAGTTTGAAAAATTTATCATCAAAATTAAAACACACAAAAACATCGATCTGTCAAATATTAAAAGTCGGGTAAAAAACAAGCCGGCATTTGCTGAAGCGAAGTATACGCCTTTTATTGAATTCATTCGAAAGAACTGTAAAGCCGATGAAACCTTTATTGACTTCTCGAACAAAGGCATGTTGTATTATTATACGAAGAAGGAAACCCCTTCGTGGTTTTATCAGAATCCGCTTTGTATACAAGACGACTATTTGCAGAAACATTTTATCGAAGACTTAAAGAAGTATAAAACACCATTTTTATTGTTTTCGGAATTAAGCGAACAAGGTTATGATTTGGTAGATCAAGTGCCCAATGTATTGCGACACTATCGCATGGCCGAATATTTTTATCAGCATTTTGAACCTTCGGTGATACTTGGCAACTACTGTGTTTGGAAACGAAAGGGGCTTGTTATAAAAAACAACATCGATACCTTGGCATATATCCTTCAGGCTGATACTATCGGCAAAGAACTGAATTTTTACAAATGGCATTTCAAGACAAAGCAGAATAAAAAATATTTCGCAACAATTATTTTTAAAAAAGGATTTGAAAACCATGCGCCCAATATTTTGTGTGAAAGCAAAGACACCAATTATGTTAATCCTCCAAAGATTGTTAGGCTTGATGCAAACAAAGTGTTTGTGATGTTTGATTTTATTAAAACAGAGAATCAAATTACTTTAAATAACAACAGTAAAAGCATCGATACAATTATGATTGCTGAATGCGATTATGTGCCGGATTATTCTGCGCGAAGAAACCTTGAGTTTAATTTCCGAAAATTACCTTATGTATGGGGGCAATACGATGCAAGTTTGTTAAATGAAAAAATACTTTGGGCTTCATCAGAAAAATTAACCACCAATGAAGGAGGACATCGATTTAAAATTCCGGAAGCACTCGATAAGCGAAGTGGCAACAATTTGATTGTTTCGGTGCTGAATACATCTAAAGAAGTTCAAAAACTTAAAATTCTGCTACAAAACTCAGGTTCTGAACAACAAAGCAGTTTTCTTTTCGAAATATTACCCGCAAAAAATGTAAAAAAATATGCCATTAGAATTAGTAGCGTGTATCAATGGTACAAAGGGGTAGATCAAATCGTTGTGCTGCCCGAAAACAAAGAGAAAGTGCTAATAAAGCAGATTCAAATCACCAAAGGAATGTAAAGGGTTATCAAAGTTTTTTAACAAAAAGCTTCGCGTTAAATTCTTGTTTATCTTTGCCCTTTCAAATAAAGTGATGAGCAATACAAAAAGCATTCAAAGCGCACTGGTTTCGGTGTATTACAAAGATAATTTAGAGCCAATAATTAGAAAATTAAATGCCTTGGGTGTAAAATTATATAGCACTGGCGGCACTTTATCTTTTATAGAGAAATTAAATATTCCTGTTACATCTGTTGACTCGGTTACAGGGTATCCAGAAATTTTCGGTGGCAGAGTAAAAACATTGCACCCGGCCATTTTTGGCGGCATATTGAACCGTCGCGATCATGAAGGCGATAAAAAAGAAAAAGCACAGCATCACATTCCGGATATAGATTTGGTAATTGTTGATTTATATCCTTTTGAGGAAACTGTTGCTGCTAAGGCCTCAGAAGAAGACGCCATCGAAAAAATTGATATTGGTGGGATTTCACTTATTCGTGCAGCGGCAAAAAATTTTAATGATGTTTTGATTGTTTCATCGAGACAAGATTACGGGGATTTGCTTCAATTATTAGAAAATAAGCATGGAGAAACAGATTTAATCGATCGCAAACATTTTGCCGCAAAGGCCTTTGCAACCAGCTCGCATTATGATACGGCCATATTTAATTATTTTAATCAATCACAAAGCCTAAACTTATTTAAGCAAAGCATCGAACAACATCAGGTGTTGCGTTATGGTGAAAACCCACACCAACGCGGTGTTTTTTATGGAAAACTGGATGAAATGTTTAGCAAATTGCATGGCAAGGAACTTTCATACAATAATTTGTTGGATGTTGATGCGGCAGTTAATTTAATTGCAGACTTTATTGATCCAACTTTTGCTATTCTAAAACACAACAACGCTTGCGGCGTTGCGTCGAGAAGTACAATTCATCAAGCGTACGTTGATGCTTTGGCGGGAGACCCTGTTTCGGCATTTGGGGGAATATTAATTGCCAACAAACCAATTGATTTAGCAACGGCGAAAGAAGTGAATCAACTTTTTTGTGAAGTGGTGATTGCTCCTGCTTATGACGAAGATGCCTTGAATGTATTAAAATCTAAACCGAACCGAATTATTCTGATTCAAAAACAAACCGCCTTGCCTCGCACCTCTTTCAGAACCCTTTTAAATGGTGTAATTGAGCAAGACAAAGATTTAAAATTGGAAACAGAAAACGATTTAAAATTTGAAACCACCAAGCAGCCAACAGTTACTGAAATAAAAGATTTATTGTTTGCGAACAAACTGGTAAAGCACACAAAATCAAACACCATTGTTTTGGCAAAAAACGGGCAATTATTGGCAAGCGGCACGGGTCAAACGTCTCGTGTAGATGCCCTACGCCAAGCCATTGCCAAAGCACAAAGTTTTGGTTTTGATTTAAATGGCGCAGTAATGGCCAGCGATGCATTTTTTCCTTTTCCGGATTGTGTAGAGATTGCCCACAAGGCTGGTATAACAGCTGTAATTCAGCCCGGAGGCTCGATTAAAGACAAAGAAAGCATTCTGTACTGTAATGCCAATGGGCTTAGTATGGTATTTACCGGCACAAGGCACTTCAAGCATTAAGCGTTTTAATTCAATCGCTTCAAGTTTTTGATGACGCCTGAAGTTTTAAAGATCATCGGAAATTTTTCAATTTTGGTTGAACTGTTGTCAAGCCCAAAAGCCCTGGCTTCAGACAAACTCAGGTGCTTAATAAAATAGTAAAATTCTAAAATGATTTTTTCGAATATTGGCAAGTCGTTATCGTAGCTCAAGTATTTTTCAATAATCACAAATTTAAAATCACCGCTTACGTTATTTTTTTGTAAAGAATCGTAACGGCTAGTGATATCAACCTCTTTATTCAACACCAAATCTTCAACCACCTTTCTAAACATTAAATTAATTTTAGGCGCCACGCGGAAACCCAATCTAAAATCCACACGAATAATGTCGTCTTCCACAATGTGGTTCACAATATAATCCATTCGATAAGGCTCATCCATTACATCAACGTGCACAAACCAGTAAATGTCAGCTTTTTTTGGTCGGCGCTGCAAAATGGAGTGAATGATTTTTTGCTCAATCATTTTTGGATCGTTTACTGAAGTGAGGTAAACCAAATGGGTGGCATATTTCGGAATACTTTCGTCGCGACTTAAGTCTATTAAAAACCTTTTGTAATCAGCCAATGCAACCTCGTCGGTGTATCTTTTGCCAATTTTTTTAGCCAACAACCAAATAGCCATAATGAGCATAAGTGTGCCGGCAATCAATAAAGTAATCCAACCTCCATTTTTAAATTTACTTAAATTGGCGTAAAGGAATGAAAGTTCAACTATGGCATAAACAGTAATGATGGAGACAATTAAAATGGGATTGTAACGTTTTAAATGCATGTAAAAATTTAAGAGTGTGGTGGTCATCAACATACACAAAACTATAGCAAGACCATATGCGGCGCCCATGTTGCTTGATTCTCTGAAATACAATACTACGCCAATACAACCAAACATTAGGAGCCAATTGATAGAAGGAATATAAAGTTGACCTTTTAAATCGCTTGGATATTTTACTTTTACTTTCGGCCACATATTTAAACGCATGGCTTCATTAATTAAAGTAAATGACCCTGAAATTAAGGCTTGTGATGCAATCACGGTGGCACAGGTTGCAATAATAATACCGGGCAATAAAAACCAAGCCGGCATAATATCAAAAAAGGGATTGGCGCCGTTAAGTGTTTTGCCTTCGTTACTCATTAAGTATGCCCCTTGTCCAAAATAATTCAACACCAACATAATTTTTACAAACACCCATGATACACGAATGTTGGCTTTACCGCAATGGCCTAAATCACTATATAGCGCTTCGGCACCGGTTGTACAAAGGAAAACAGAACTTAAAATTAATATTCCGGCAGGATGATCATGCAACAATTTGTAAGTGTAATAAGGGTTTAAAGCTTCAATGATATGCATGTTGGCGCCAATTTTATTCAGACCCAAAACACCTAGCATACTAAACCACACAAACATCATGGGGCCAAAAAAACGGCCCACCCATTTTGAACCGAAACGTTGAATTACAAATAGACCTACAATAATGCCAATAACAATTGGCACAGTGTTAATTTGCGGAAAAAGCATACGAAGTCCTTCCACGGCAGCGGCAACTGAAATAGGAGGCGTAATGATGCCATCGGCTAAAAGGGCACATCCGCCAACAATGGCAGGCACCACCAACCATTTGTATTTGCTTCTTTTTACAAGGGTGAATAAAGAAAAAATTCCGCCTTCACCTTTGTTATCTGCCCTTAAGGTGAGAATCACAT
>JBAXXZ010000102.1:0-7050 GCA_037127575.1 Bacteroidota bacterium
TTTTAGTATTTCGTTTTTCCTTGTATTTTATCAGAATATTTGAAAAATTCGGTATTCAATTTTAATGATTTAAGCTAGAAACTCCGATGGTGAAATAGAAAAATTTATTCAAAGAATTTTATTGAAATAAGCACTTCATTATTCAAGACATTTTATAAGCTTCTGAACTCGAGTTTTAAACCTTTACAAATAATAATGATGTGGTGATTAAAGTAATTTAAGTTCGACGTCTGCAGCAGGGACACGCAAGGTTTAGCTCTTTTGGCGGCGCGTTCTTTTTCCCGCCGACAAAAAGCCGCAGCCCGTAGTGGCCCGACCGACGGCCTTCGGCAAATCATGGAGATGCGCCGGCGAGGCTGCCCAAAAAATAAAAATGCTTATGAACCGGCTTGTATACTTGGTTTTTTGGCGCGCCACACCATGTAAATGCCAAGAAGAATAAATGGGATGCTGAGTATTTGTCCCATGTTTAAGCTCATGCCATCTTCGAAAGCGGATTGGTTTTCTTTGAGAAATTCAACTAAAAAACGGCCTGTCCATAATAGAATACAGAAAAAGCCGAACATATAACCGGGGCCGACGGTATCACTTTTGTTTTTCCAAAAGCGGTACATGTAAAGAAATAAAAACAAGCAGAAGATGGCTTCGTATAATTGTGCGGGATGACGCGGGTTATTGTCTTCACTCAAAAAAACAAAAGCCCAAGGAACCTTAGTCACATGCCCAATAATTTCGCTATTCATGAGGTTGCCGAAACGAATGCACATGGCAGCCAAAGGCACTACAATTACCATACGGTCGAATAGCCACAACCAATTTTCTTTTGTTTTGCGGCAATACAACCACATGCTCACAAGGATGCCAATGGCGCCACCGTGACTTGCTAGTCCACCTTCATACACTTTTAGCATGTTGAGCGGGTGTGATAAATAACCTTCTTCCATGAGGCGGCCCAATTCATCGTATTGGTCGAACCAAGGACCGTAAAACAAACAATGGCCGAGGCGCGCGCCGATAACGGTACCGAGGATTATGTAGAGTGTGAGGGTATCTAAATCTTTTTCGCTACGCCCTTCTTTTTTAAAAACCCTGTTTAAAATAAAATGACTGCCGATGAATGCGGCGGCCCACATGAGTCCGTACCAACGCACCGGCCAATTGATGCCGGGAATGGTAAATATTTCGGGTGCGGGGTTCCATTGGATGTAGTCTAAAATCATGGCATTAAATTAAAATTTATTTATTGATTATTGCTCATTCATTATTAATTATTCATTCTTAATTTTTAATTATTTATCATTTACTTTGCCCTATGATGAACGTTGCCATATTTGCCAGTGGAGAGGGCACCAATGCCGAAAACTTGTTTCAGTATTTTTTAAATGATGCGCGGATAAAATTTAAGGTGGTTGTAACGAATAAGCCGGAGGCAGGTATTGTGGCCAGGGCTGAGCGGTATAAAAAAAATGTACATTTTGTGAGTAAATCGGCATTGGAGAATTATACTGAGCAGTTGATTGAATTTTTGAAAGTTGAAAACATCGATTTAATTATTTTGGCCGGTTTTTTATTAAAAATACCTGAGCAGTTTGTTCGTGCGTTTCCAAATAAAATCATAAACATCCATCCATCTTTATTACCCAAGTATGGCGGAAAGGGGATGCATGGCATGCATGTGCATGAGGCGGTGATTCAAAATAAAGAAGTGGAGAGTGGCATTACTGTTCACTTTGTAAATGAGGAATACGACAAGGGTGAAATTATTTTGCAAGCCAAATGTGCAGTTACACCAAACGACACGGCTGAAACTTTGTCACAAAAAATCCGGCAATTGGAGTTTGATCATTTTCCAAAAGCGGTAGAGCGGTTTTTGTAGAAAATTGCTATCACTTTTTATTTTAGGGTTAATGCGTATTTTGAATTTTATTCAACTCGGCATAATACCCATTCTTTGCAAGTAATTCGGTGTGTTTGCCTTGCTCAACAATTTGTCCCTCCTTCAAATAGATAATCAAATCGGCGTTTTTAATGCTTGAAATACGGTGGCTAATGATGATGGCGCTTTTGCCTTTCATTTCTTTTTCCAGGTTCGACAAAATGAGTTCTTCTGTTTCACTGTCAACGGCGCTTAAACAATCGTCGAACAATACTATTTGTGGATTTGCCAGCATGGCCCTGGCAATTGAAATGCGTTGTTTTTGTCCACCACTCAAGGTTACGCCGCGTTCACCCACCATTGTTTTAAATTGGTCCTGAAAGGCCATGATGTTTTCGTAAACGCCGGCATTTTTTGCGGCATTTTCAATTTTCACTTTGTTGATGTGTTGATCGTGCAAACCAAAGGCGATATTATTGGCAATGGTATCGCTGAATAAAAAAACTTCTTGGGGCACGACCCCATATTTTTTGCGCAGTAAATGCAAATTATGTGTTTTGATGTTTTTGCCATCGATGAGAATTTCTCCTTCAGTGATGTCGTATTGTCGTGTAAGTAAAGAAATGATGGTGGATTTGCCGCTGCCAACTTTTCCGATGATGCCCAAACTTTGCCCGACTGTAATTTTAAAGGACATGTTTTTTAATGCCCTCACATTGTTTTCGGGATAAACAAATCCAACTTGTTTAAATTCGATGTCGCCAACAATGGGGTATTCTTCAAAATTGTTGTTTACAATTTCGGCTTTGGTTTTCATGAATTCATTGATACGTTCTTGTGAAGCGGCGGCTCTTTGTATGAGGGAAGTTACCCATCCCAAGGAGGTAAATGGCCAAGTTAAACGAAAAACATACAAAATAAACTCGGTGATATTACCCGGTTCAATTTTCCCTTCAATGCTTAATTTACCGCCATACCAAACCGTTAGTAATACGCTTAATCCAATCATGAGCGACATGGCAGGGGCAAATAGTGCTTCGATGGTGGCAAGGTTTAATGATGTTGTACGGTAACGTTCGTTTTTTTCATTCATTTGCGCGGCAAAAAATTGTTCACGGGCATAAGCTTTTACCACACGGATGGCACTGAAACTTTCTTGGGCCTGTGTGGTGAGGTGACTCAATTCTTGCTGCACTTTATTGCTTTGCTGGTTGATGCGTTGTGATACCTTGTAAATTAACAATGACAGAATCGGCAATGGCAAAAACACCAATAAGGTGAGTTGCGCATTAACTTGTAACATAAAAATTAAAATGGTAATGGTGGTTACAAAGGTATTGGTTAAGTACATGATGGCAGGGCCGGTATACATACGCACTTTGCCCACATCTTCGCTAATGCGGTTCATTAAATCGCCGGTGGTATTGCGTTTGTAAAAACCTGCGTCTAATTTCTGGTAATGGTTGAATATCTCATTTTTTTGCTCGAATTCAATGTGCCGACTCATCACAATGGTGGTTTGACGGGTAAAAAACATAAAAACACCGCTGGTGATTGCCAAAGCAATTAAGGTGAGTCCGTATTTAATAAATATACCGGCATCAACCGATTGTTTACTTTTGATTACTTCTAAAATTTCGTTGGTGCCTTTACGTACTACCACGCCTTGGTAGGTGGCCAAAATGGTTGACAGTGAAACAAATAAAATGCCCCCTAAAAAGTGCCATTTGTACTGAAAAAAGTAGTGGTTCAGAACCTTTAAGTGTTTCATTGGGCAAAAGTAATCTTTTAAAAAAATATGCCGCTTTAATGTTGAATTTCTTTGGTATATTGTTGATAGAAACCTACCTTTGAAATCTTGATTTTTATATTGTTATGGAAGTAAAAGTTTTAAATAGTGCTGATTTATCGAACAATCCGGTAATCGCACAAATGTCATTATATAACCACGAACAAGTTGTTTTTTGTAACGACAATGCGACAGGCTTAAAGGCCATCATTGCCATTCACAATACCATTTTAGGACCATCTTTGGGCGGCACCCGCATGTGGAATTACAACAATGAAATGGAAGCCTTGAATGATGTGTTGCGTTTATCGCGCGGCATGACTTATAAATCGTCGGTTGCAGGATTAAACCTTGGCGGCGGAAAGGCTGTGATTATGGGTGATCCAAAGAAAATTAAAAACGAAGCTTTGTTGCGTCGTTTTGGAAAATTTGTAAACAGTTTAGGCGGTAAATACATTACTGCAGAGGATGTGGCCATGACGAGCAGAGACATGGAAATCATTCATATGGAAACCGAACACGTAAGCGGATTGCCTGAAAACATGGGCGGCAGCGGTGACCCTAGTCCTGTTACTGCTTATGGTGTTTATGTAAGCATGAAAGCCAGTGCCAAAGAAGTTTGGGGCAGTGATTCATTAAGCGGTAAAAAAGTATTGGTGCAAGGCATCGGGCATGTTGGTGAGGTATTGGTGGGTCATTTAACCAAAGAAGGTGCAAAAGTATTTATTAACGATATTAGTGAAGAGCGCTTAAAGGCTGTTGCTGATACTTACAAAGCAGAGGTGGTAAGTGCCGACAAAATGTTTGACTTAGACATTGATGTTTATGCTCCTTGTGCTTTGGGTGCAACTGTGAACGATGCCACCTTGGCCAAATTAAAATGTAAAATTATTTGTGGTGCAGCCAATAACCAATTGGCCAATGAAGTGATACATGGTGAGGCGGTTGGCAAACAAGGCATTTTGTACGCACCCGATTATGTGGTAAATGCAGGCGGCATCATCAATGTTTATTACGAATTGGAAGGATATAACCGCGAAAGGGCGATGCGTCATGCCGAAGGTATTTACAACACCACTTTTAATTTGTTTCAATTAGCGAAAAAAGAAGGAATACCAACATACATGGCAGCTAACCATTTGGGTGAGCAACGTTTGGCTTCAATTGCGGCCATTAATGCTGTATTGTAATTTTTTTTGCTATAAAATGCCGGGTGAATCGGTTTTTAGAATTTATCATTAATCATTTCCTCCATGTTAAACAGAAGATTTTTAAGAATTAAAGTGATGCAGGCCTTGTACGCCTTCTTTCAACATGAGCATGCCAATGCAGCGCAGTTTGAAAAGGAACTGTATAAAAGTTTGGATAAAATCTACGAATTATATTTTTCAATTTTGGCCCTCATTTTGGATTTGCACCATGTTTCTTTGGTGATGATTGATGAAAATAAAAACCGTTATATTTTAAGGAAAGATGATTTAAATCCAAACATGCGGTTTGCAAATAACCAATTGCTTACCAACTTGGCCAATAACAAACAATTACAAGGCGAAATTGAAAAACGTAAAATTTCGTGGCAAAACGATTTTGATGTGGTGCGTAAATTATTTAATGAAATCAAAAACTCACCATTGTACCTTGATTATTTAAGCGCGAAGGAAGTTGGTGTGAAAGAAGACCGTGATTTTATCGTTGAATTAATTACATCCTATTTAAGTGAAAATGAACTTTTGATTTCTTTGTTTGAAGAAAAAAATATCCATTGGGCCGATGATACATTTGTGGCCTATAATTCGGTGATTCGTAATCTTGAAGATTTTAACGGTGAATTTAAAATTCAACCCTTGTTAAAGGATGAGCAAGATGATTTGGAATTTATGAGTTTGTTGTTTAACAAAACCATTTTGTACAAAAAACAATTTGAAGAACTCATTGGTAAGCACACACAAAATTGGGAAATTGAACGCATTGCCAATATGGACATGCTTTTGATGGAAATGGCCTTGGCTGAAATCCTTTATATACCAAGTGTTCCGGTGAAAGCCTCATTAAACGAATACATTGATATCAGCAAAGAATACAGCACACCTAACAGCAAGACTTTTGTGAATGGTGTATTGGATAAAATTATTTCTGAACTCCGTTCTCAAAATAAAATCGTAAAAGAAGGTCGGGGTTTAAAAGAAAGCTAATTATTCTCAATTTATTATTCCTTATTAATTATTAATTCTCAATTTTTAATTTTGGATTAATTTGTTCTCACTTAAACTTCCGCGCGTATGCGATGTAAGGTATTGGAATACTGGTGGTATTTAATTTTAATTGGTTTTTGTCGCTGATGACATTTGTATAACAACCAAAAGTCCATGCAATGCGGTTGCTGTGTAAATATTTAAATCCGGCACCGGCTAAGGCTACCATGGTTTGTGGGAACAACCATACTTCAGTATTAAGAGCAAATTTTTCGGTAAAACGGTTGCAATAGGCCCCACTCACAAATGGAATATTGAAGAAGAACTGCGTTGAACTTGGGTCAATCATCAATGCATTGATTGCCAATATGCCAGAGGAAATGGTAAAATTTTTATTGCTTGTGCCGTGGGTAAATTTTGCCAAGGCATTATATCCCCAAAATGGCTGAGCGCCGCTTCTGCCTGCAAATATATTACCTACAGCGTTGGCCGAAAATCCATAATAATTGTAATCGTTTATTTTAAAATTACACTTGATGCCAATTGAAATTGGATAAAACAACAAAGAGCCAACCGATATGGCCCAATGATCGGTTAAGGCATAATCCATGTTTTGATAAATCAAATAATGGGTGTTGGAGTAGGAATCGCCTTCTTCAAATAAAAAAGCAGAGCCTGAAAACATGTAATTGGCGGCATGGTCATTGTCACCAAAAATTTCTTCAGTGTATGGGGTGTTTTGTTTTTTTTGTTTGTTATCAATAATTTGTGATTTGTTGATTTCAACTTTCTCAAAATTATTTCGGTTCTCAATCACAATATAATCTTTTGTTTCGAGTACAATAAAGCCGGTGTGTTTTGTGCCGATGCTTGTTTCAATGGTGTATAAAACGCCATGCCTGTATTGTGGCACAAAAGCTGCCGTATCATTGCTAACTTGCGATGACAAGGTCAACTGAAATACAAGCAATAAAAATAATGTTACTAGGTGCTTTTTCATTTTTTGACGGCTTTTAAAAAACGCCACTTTCCGCTCATGTCTTTAATCAGTTCTATCTCCTTAAATAGCTGACTTGATTCTGCAAAATTACGCACTTCTTCGGCAGTGAGGGGATTTAATTCGAAAAAGAGGTAAGCGCCTTTATGTAAATGTTTTTCGCAAAGCTGAATGATGCGGCGGTAAAATAGAATGG
>JBAXXZ010000103.1:0-6940 GCA_037127575.1 Bacteroidota bacterium
AAATGATTCTGATTAACTATTCCTGTAAATAAACTCTTTTCACCCTACCCGACACATTGGTAAGTACTTCATAAGAAATGGTATTCATGGCTTTTGCCATTTCATTAATTTGACCGGTGTTTTCAAAAATAATCACCTCGTCTCCTTCATTGCAAATTATGGCTGTAACGTCAACCATACACATATCCATACACACATTGCCGATGGTTTTACAAAACTCACCGCCGATGTAAACGCCATGCTTAGCATTGCCCAAACTTCTTGCAAAACCATCGGCATAACCTATGGGAATGGTGGCCAATCGAATTGTTTGATCAATTAAAGCATTGCGGTTATAACCAACGGTTTCTCCGGCGTGAACAGTTTTAATTTGACTGATGCGTGTTTTTAAACTACTAACATTTTGAAGGTACTTCTGCTCTTGTTCACCTGCCCCAATGCCATACATGCCTATCCCTAAACGCACCATATTAAAATGTGCGTTTTTAAACCGGCTGATACCTGCTGAATTGCATAGATGTTTAATTACAGCACAACCAATAGCAGATTCGATCGCCTCTGCGGCTGATTTAAATCGATTTATTTGCGTTTGTGTAAAATCATCCAACAAAGGATTATCTGAACCCACCAAATGTGAAAAAACAGATTTTACCTTTATTTGATGGGCCGATTTTAAAAGGTCAATTAATTGCTCTAAATCATTGGTTTCAAATCCAAGCCGGTGCATCCCCGTGTCTAATTTTAAATGCACAGGATAGGCCTCACTTATACCAAGGCCATCGAGGCGATGAATAAATGCCTGTAAAACTTTAAAACTGTATAATTCTGGTTCTAATTGATATTGAATAATGTCGTCAAAGGCATCCGCTTCAGGATTCATCACCATGATTGGCAACTGCACATTGGCTTTTCTTAATTCAACTCCTTCATCTGCATATGCTACTGCCAAATAATTTACACCCCTGTGCTGCAGTGTTCGCGCTATTTCAACACTGCCGCTACCATAACCCATGGCCTTTACCATGCACATTAATTGCACTTCAGGATGAACAAGGCCTTTGTAATAATTTACATTGTCGATTAATTTATTCAAATTAATTTCGAAAACAGTATCGTGACTTTTTAATTGCAACAACTGCGAAATGTTCTCAAAACCAAAACTGCGTGCACCTTTTAATAAAATACACGCATTGCTGAACAAATATTGGTTTAACAAAAATGCCTTCTCAAAGGCTTGTGTTGATTGAAAAAATAAAGCTTTGTTGTTAAACAAGTATTTATGTTTACTGATTTCCATGCCAATACCAATTACCTTATCAATTTGATTTTGATTCAGCAATTCAGCTAATTGGTTATACAACATCCCCGATTCTAAGCCCGATTGTTCAATGTCGGACACAATAACCATTTTTTGCAAGCCCCTATTTTGTTGCTGCATAAACCCCAAGGCTATTTTTATGGAATCTAAATCAGAGTTATAGTAGTCATTGATTAAAATACAATGGTTAATGCCGGTTTTAATTTCTAGTCGCAAGGCAACTGCCTGAAGTGTGATTAAACGATCACGAATGTCGCTCTCCGAAAAGCCCAATTGTAACATGCATAATACACATGTTGCCGCATTGTAATGCGAAGCGCGGTCGTTAAAGGGAATACTAAAATGGTAACTTTGCTGCTGATTTACTAAATCAAATCCAAAATCCTTGGTGATTAAACGATAATCTTGTCCCGGATTTTCTGAAATCACAACATAATTGTTTTTACGTTCAAGATCTTCGGCATCTACCCCATTAATTATAACGGTTTTAGCCTTGTTGCATAATTTTAATTTTTCATTCAATTTATATTTTTGATTCGGAAAACCTTCGGCATGTGCACTACCCAGTGAAGTTAGGATGCCAATGCTTGGTTGAATGATTTCTGCCAAATTATCCATTTCATTGGTAGTGGATATTCCGGCTTCAAAAATAGCCAAAGTGTGGCGGTGATTCAAATTCAAGACACTTAACGGAACGCCAATTTGTGAGTTATAACTTTTAGGACTTCGACAAATTAAATAATTAGGCTTTAGTAATTGATACAACCATTCCTTTACAACAGTTTTTCCATTGCTTCCGGTGATACCAATTACGGGAATATCAAATTGTTGACGGTGATGTGCTGCGAGTTTCTGTATGGCTTTTAAAGGATCTTCTGACACAAGAAAAGACACGTTTTGTTCTATGTATTTTTCAAAATCAAAAGCCTTGTCTTGTACCAAAAAAGCCTTGATGCCTAAATCAATTAAGGACTCAATGTACTGATGCCCGTTATTTCGATTGGTAATTAATGCAACAAATAAGGTGTTGTCTAATGATTGCACATTACGGCTATCAATTAAATAATGTTGAATCAAGTGATTCACTTTGCCTTTAAATTGAGCGCCGCTAATTTCGGCTATTTGAGATAGTGAATACATTTACTGATTTGTTATTTTATTAAAACAAGAACGACACAATGGTTCATAGATTTCAGTTTCGCCTAATACCACTAAATCATTTTGATTCGATTTACGGTGACTAACGTAAGCCAACTGACCGCAATGTAAACATATGGCATGCACTTTGGTGACAAATTCGGCAATGGCCAATAATTGTGGCATTGGCCCAAAAGGTTTACCCTGATAATCCATATCCAAACCCGCTACGATAACACGAATGCCCAAATTAGCCAATTTTGCACAAACAGCGGGCAGTTCGTTATCAAAAAATTGGGCTTCATCGATACCAACAACTTCTGCTTGAGTGGCCATTGACAAAATATTGGCGCTTGAAGGAACAGGCGTGCTATGGATTTCTCGCCCGGAATGGCTCACAACTTTTAGATGGTGAAAGCGTGTATCGAGTGCTGGCTTATAAATTTCCAACTTTTGCTTCGCTAATTCAGCACGCTTCAAGCGCCTGATTAATTCTTCAGTTTTACCCGAAAACATGCTGCCGCAAATGACTTCAATCCATCCGTGTTTTGAACTGCTGTTATTTGATTCAAGAAACATTGTTTAAAAGGCGTTTACAACAAATCTTAAATGTACTTTAAGATGCGGCAAAATCAAATTATTTTAGTCTTAAATTAAATAATTCTTCTGAACAATGACTCTCGAAAAAGTTCATCACAAATTACAATTACAAGCCCTTGAGATCTTAAAAAGTCTCAACAATTTTACTGATGAAAATATTCAAGCCTCTGTGGAGGAATGTGAAATATTGCAAAAACAACTTGTTACAATTCAAGAAAACTTAGCCGTGTATAAGTTTCAAAAATTAAGCAAAGAAATTTCACCAAGCTTTCAAATTCACTCAAAAGTAAGCGCCGTTGAATCCAAACAGGAAATAACCATGGCTTCTCCTAATGCTATTCCGCCGATTGAAATACAATCTATTGAAATGCCGAGCGCAAAAACAACACAAACCGAAAAGCCTAATCTTAATAATGACTTACCGCTCCAGAGCCATGAGAGTGCAAAAACGAATAATGCAGCAGAGACCAAAGCATCTGAAAATATTGTAAGCGAAATCAAACCTGCAACCAAACCGCTCGCAATAGCTATCAACGATAAATTCAGGTTCATTAACGAATTATTTTTACACAATGCCGCCGAATACAATATTGCCATTGAACAAATCAACAACCTCAATTCGTGGACGGACTGCGACTTGTATTTGAGCAGTTTAAAACAATTGTATCATTGGCAAGACCAAAATGAAGTGGCCAAACAATTGTTTGCCTTGGTTAAAAAAAGGTTCGAGTGATGCAACGTTTTACAATTTTTTGTCTCTTATTTTTTTTTAGCAGTTTCCTTCGGTCGCAAGATACTGTTGAGGCGAGACGCATCATTAAATTTCTTTGTTCTGAAAAATGTTATGGACGAGGCTATTTAAACAAGGGTTTAGGGAATGCTGAAAAATTCATTCTTCAGGAAATAAAAAACAACAAAGCCAAACCAATTTTTAATCGATCATACACCCAAGTTTTTGAGCAAAATGTCAATACTTTTCCAACAAACATACGTTTGATGTTAAACGGTGAAACTTTGGTTGCCGGCAGGGATTATATTCCGAACCCCGGCAGCAGTGGCATAAGCGGACAGTGTGTTTTACAAAAAATTGACAGCGTCCATTATTTGGGCAGCATTGCTCAAAAAAGTGTAAGTATTGTGTTCAAGAAAAAACTCACATTTAGTGTAGCGCATCAAGTTAAGCCTTATTGTGAAATTGAAATCGAACGTAAGGCATTTCCGCTTGAACCGAAATCACTCGACATAAAAATTGAAAATAAATTAGTCAGTAATTTTAAAAGTAAAAACATTGCCTGTTATATACCCGGCACATCCGATTCAGATTCTTGTATCGTTTTTTCAGCGCATTATGACCATTTGGGCGGTATTGGGCAAAACTGTTATTTCCCCGGCGCCAACGACAATGCCAGTGGCGTGAGCATGGTTTTAAGTTTACTGAAACATTATGCCCTTAACCCAGCCAAATACAAATGTATTTTTTTGTTCTTTGCAGGTGAAGAAGCTGGTTTGTTGGGCTCAAAGGCTTTTGTGGAATCAAATGCATTTGATCTAAAGAAAATAAAGTTTTTATTAAATCTTGATTTACTTGGCACCGGAGAAGAAGGCATTATGGTGGTAAATGGGGCAATACATGAAAAAGAATTTGAAATGCTAAATCAAATTAACCAACAGAAGCAATTAATAAAACAAATAAAAAAACGCGGTAAGGCCGCCAATAGTGATCACTACTGGTTTTCTGAAGCAGGTGTGCCTTGCTTTTTTATTTATACCATGGGTGGCATTACTGCTTATCATGATGTTTATGACCTAGATACCACCTTGCCATTAACCGCATACAATGCCGTGTTTCGATTGCTTACAAAATTTGTTGACACATTCTAGATTTTATTTATAGAAATTCATTAAGTCTATTTCTTCCCACACTTTTTGCGGCAAAAAATAACGGATGTCTTTTTTGTTTTTAATTGATTCGCGGATAAACGTGGAAGAAATTTCCATTATGGGCGCCTCGGTGAGATGTACATTTGGATGTTCATCAAACAAACTCTTAGTCGCTTTAGCCCTTGGATATACATACAAATGGTATTTATCCAAAATTTGCTCGTAATTTTTCCATTTACTAAACGATTGCAAATTATCTTGTCCAATCAACAAACTAAAGCGATGTTGTGGAAATTTTTCTTCCAATTGCACCAAAGTATTGATGGTGTAAGATGGTTGAGGCAAATCAAATTCAATTTTAGAACTTTTAATTTTTGAAAAATCATCAATGGCTAATTCTAATAAGGCCAAACGGTGGTATTGATCCAACAATGTACTTTTTGATTTAAGCGGGTTTTGCGGACTTAACACCATCCATATTTGCTCCATATCAGTTTCATTGAGCATATAATTGGCAATGGCCATATGACCGATGTGTACGGGATTAAAGGATCCGAAAAACAAACCAATGTGCATGGCTTAAAATTAGCGCAATTTTTAATAATAAACGATACTTTTGTGCCAATGCAAGCATTACAACTCGATAATTTTATTTGTCGTCGGCACCCAACCAAGGCAAATGCCTTTTTGTTAACCGCAATGGAATCGGTTAATGCGCCTTGCTTTCCCGGATTTGTTTGCATGCCATACCTAAATCCTAAAAAAGGAGAAGTGCCTTGTACTTATTTTCGGTTGCTAGAGGAAAAAGAAATTGAAATCACTTCCATGCCTATTTCTTCAGATCTGCATACTTTTACAGCCCGAACCAGCAAGTCAGATTACGTTGCAAAAGTGTTACAATTAAAAGAACAAATTCAATTAGGAAATATTTATGAAATCAATTATTGTTTGGCCTTTTTCGAAGAAAACACTGGCATGGACGTTTTTGATGTTTTTCTAAAATTAATTCAATTAACGAAAGCACCATACACTTTTTTGGTAAAATTAGGCGATGATTTTATTATTTGCTGTAGTCCGGAATTGTTCCTTAAAAAAAGTGGTACTACATTATATACAAAGCCCATCAAAGGAACCATAAAACGTGGGGAAAGTTTGGCAGAAGACGAACATTTAAAACAACAACTTCAAACCAGTTTAAAGGAAAGAACTGAGAATGTAATGGCTGTTGATGTGGCGAGAAATGATTTATCGAAAATTGCACAAAAAGGAAGTGTTTCAGTTAATCATTTGTTCAACATTGAAACCTTTGAAACGGTTCATCAAATGGTGAGTACGGTTAAATGTACTTTACAAGGTGGCCTCTCATTGCATGATATTTTTCAAGCTACTTTTCCAATGGCCAGCATGACAGGGGCACCAAAAACCAGTGCCATGATATTTATTGACGCTTTTGAAGACTTTACACGGTCGTATTATTCGGGAAGTTTTGGTTTGATAGACGAGCAAGGTGATTTTGAATTGCCCGTAATTATTCGCAGTATATTTTACAATCAAAAAAGCAGGCGCCTTTCAATTGCCGCAGGTGGTGCAATCACTTATTTAAGCAATCCTGAACAAGAATACGATGAAATAATATTAAAAATACAAGCACAATTAAAGGCCTTAAATGGATACATTCAATTTTAATTTCTATTTTTAAACATGCGTTTTTTCCAAATCAAAAATTTCCTTTTTATTCTTTGTATTTTTTTATTTGCCTGCAGTAAATCAAAGCGCTTCGCTGTAAGCACAAACTTTCCGGGTGATATTAACGCAAGCAGCGTCACCTTTTCAGGCAACGCCAAAAACAGCGACAATACACAAGTTTCTGAAATTGGATTTTGTTACAGTGCCGATAAAATTCCGTTATACGCCGATAAACATGTATCAGCCATCAACAATGGTACAGATATTTTTAAAATAACGGTTAACGATTTAGCTGCCAAAACAAATTATAATGTTCGG
>JBAXXZ010000104.1:0-6933 GCA_037127575.1 Bacteroidota bacterium
GCTTCGCGGGTCGTTTTTGGAGTCATTTTCCAATTGCCTATTATAAGTTTTTTCATGCGGGCATTCTAACACAAAAACAGTGCGTCGAAAAATCGCCCAGAAGGCGATTTTTCGACGCTTTTTATATACACTATTCCACCTCCTTCCAAAGCGTCGGGACCCAAGAACTGCTACCTCCTCCAAAAAATATACCCTCGGGAACCGCACTATAATTCAGGTTTACACCCGATTTCAATCGTATTTTGTTTGCATTGGCAAATTTAAAATTTGAACTTCCTTCAAAATCTATTGTTCCATCTTTTGCGTACAAAAGTGCGTGTACTTCATGACTATTTACGGTAATGGAATTATTTCCAAAACATGGAGGAGAGGAATTTGTTTCGTCACAAGCAAGAGTCGAGAGAAGCATTATTTCACTTCCTAAAATACCAGAGCCGGACAATGCGACGTTTGGATTAATAGTAATTTTTCCATCTGCAATTATCATTCCCCCATTACTTCCATATATACCAGAAAGATTTGTACTTGACCCATCCGGAGTGCCATCAAAAATAACATCTCCAGTTACCCATAATGTTCCAGACAAAGAAAGAGATCCGTGGTTTACAACATGAAGGTTCCCTACAATTTTCTTTGGACCAAGCATTTCCAACGTAGACACAACATGATCACCCATTATTACACCTCCCAAAACTGCGTCGTTTTTCCATAAAGTGATACTCGTGTCATTTATTGGCAATGGCTCAACAGAAGGCAAACTTTCCGAAGTATCACAAGGTGCACTATTACCTATTCCATACTGACAATATATTGTCCCCGAAACAGTCGTACCGGAAACTTTATAAGCATGAGCGTTTGCCGCTCCACCGGCCCCAATGTTCATATCGTACATAACACCCATAGTGCCCGAAACGTAAACGTCCCCTGCGGAAGCTGCCCCGAAGACACCTGTTATTGACCCGTTTGAATAAATATTTCCGCCAACACTTGAAGTTGATTTCATAAAAACCCCTCCGGTATCTGCCAAAAGTCCTTGGTTGAATGTAATAAAATTACTATTGAGAAGATTGAGTTCAGTTTTTCGAGTCATTCCGGAAACAAGACCTGATGTATCTATTTTTTTATGACTACTGTCTGTATCCGTAACTACGATAGAAGTAATTCCCTCCGGCAGAGTAATAGGGTCTCCAGAAACGGGAATACCGACCCTCATTCGATAATATGAATCCTCGATCCCCGACTCAGCCAAGTAATGACTTTGCTTTGTTTGAAAAATTTTGTTCGTAAAAGAAACCAGCGAACTCATGGCCATTTGGGAAGGCGCTAAATTAAATAAAAGTGAAGCCACAGCGGTTAGCGGTGTTGAGCATGTGTATTGGGTGCATGAATTTGATAAAGTGATGCAGGCATTTTATACACAAGCCGAACACATTTATTTAAACAGCAACGAACACACGCGCCGTTCAATTTTAACCGAAACAGCCCAAGAGCGTTTTAACAAAGCCTTGATGGCCAAATACCCATTGCACAAGTACGAGCGTTCGGCGCCCATCATGCACCGCATCAGGGCCATCAAAAGCACCATCGAAATCGATTTAATTCAACAAGCCTGCGACATTACCGAAAAAGGATTTCGTCGCCTTTTAAATTTTATAAAACCCGGCGTATGGGAATACCAAATTGAAGCCGAGTTAATTCATGAGTTTATCAATAACCGTTCGGGCGGTTGGGCCTACGGACCCATCATTGCTTCGGGAAAAAACTCATGCGTATTGCATTACATTGAAAACAATCAACAATGTAAAGACGGCGACATTATTTTGTTAGATGTAGCCGCTCAGTATGCCAACTACGCCAGTGATTTAACCCGTTGTTTACCCGTTAACGGTAAATTCAGCAAACGCCAAAAAGAAGTTTACAATGCTGTTTTGCGCGTGCAACGTGCGGCCACTAAATTGTTGTTACCCGGACAAACATTCGAAAAATACAATAAAGCGGTTGGGGATTTAATGACGGAAGAATTATTGCAATTAAAATTAATCACTTCCGATCAAGTAAAAAACCAAAATCCAAATTGGCCGGCCTATAAAAAATATTTTATGCATGGTACCTCTCATTTTTTAGGTCTTGATGTGCACGATGTTGGTTTCTTCACTGAGCAAATGCAAGCCGGCATGGTGTTTACAGTTGAACCGGGCATTTATATTCCTGAGGAAAACCTTGGTATTCGCATCGAAAACAACATTCTGATCACAACAACCGGACAAATGGATTTGATGAAAAACATTCCGATTGAATGTGATGAAATTGAAAGCTTAATGGGGAAGTAGTTTTGCTCTAAAAAATCAAAACAAAATTTACTGGGGCCATCTATTCACGGAACCGTAATTGTTTTTGTTTTACTAAAACCAAGGCTGCAAGTAAAATAAAAGTCCCAATTGTAATAAAATTTAAGTACTCACACAAATCGCTTAATCGGCGACCAATGAGTCCATCTGTGCTAAGGCTTAGTAGGACAAAAGAAACTATAAGCAATACAAGACTGATTTTCTTTTTTTGTTTGAATACTAATTCATCCTTCTGTAAAAGTCTAAATAAAACATAGGCATATGCCGGCAACAAATAAATAAAGGAATACTTGCCTTGGTGTGGAAAAATTAAAGGCGTGTACAAACAAATCAACGCGACAGAATAAAATGCGTCTATATCATTTTTCATTTTTTGAAAAGGTTTGCCGAGTAAAATAGCCATTAGCATTAAAAACAAAAGCCGCACCACCGTTAAAACAAAGTTCACAGAATTAGCTTCTAATTGAATGAAGTTTCTTTTTAGACCAAACTGTATGGGTGTATCCATTAATAATGCCGGAATGAATGATGAAAGACTTTGTCGCCCATAATCATCCAGAATGCTATTGGCATGACTTGCCGAAAGGCTCATCCACCAATCGCTTAACAAAAGCTGATTAAAACCGAAACCAATAATAGGAATTGGTAAAATTAAACTAAGGAACACAAAAAACAAAGTGAATAGCACCGCGCGGTATTCAGCTTTGTAAATCAATAAAACCAAAACCGCAATAGGAATTATTTTAATGTTTATGATCAATGCCAATAAGGCCGCACCTTTAATGACCTGTTTTTTCTGAATGAAACATAAACTTTCTAAAGCGCCATAAACCATAAAAATAGTCATTTGCCCTAGCTGCAAATTATCGAACAAAAACCTGGCAACACTTAAAAAACTAAGCATTAAAAAAATGCCCAGTTGTTTTGATGACAGATTATTTAATGGCAAAAAGTAAAACAACAAACGGTAAATGCGCCATACAAAAAACAAATTACAAATAAACCAAACACTGTTATAGCCCAACTGTGGCATGTGTCTTAAGGGAAAAAGAAATATGGCAAACAAAGGACTATAAAAATACTTTAAACCCGAGCTGCCTGAATGTAGCCAAACATTATAACAGGTTTTTCCTTCAGCAAGTAAATTTGAAGCGGCAATAAAAACATCAAAGTCCTTGTTTGGGTTGCTTATACAAACAATGTAATAAAGGACAACAAGGAGAATAACAAAAAGAATTTTGTAAGCTTTATGCTGCCCTTTTAAAATCACAAATTATCGATAAAATAATTGGTTACTTTTTCCATCAAGTGGGCGCGGTCTTTGCCCAACACGTTGTGCTCATGGCCGGGATAAATATAATAATCTAATTGCACGCCTTTTTCAACAGCTTTCTTTTGGTACAAGATGCTGTGTTGCCAAACAACCACATTGTCTTGCGCGCCATGAATCATTAATAATTTGCCTTTTAACTTATCCACATAATTCAATAAATTATTTTTGTCATAACCCTCTTTATTTTCTTGCGGCGTATCCATATATCGTTCGCCGTACATAATTTCGTAATAGCTCCAATCAATTACCGGACCGCCACAAACGCCCACCTTAAAAACACCGGGATGACGGGTCATTAATGATGTGGTCATAAATCCGCCGTAACTCCAGCCATGCACGCCAATACGGTTAGCATCAACATATGACAATGATTTTAAATAGTCTACACCTTTTAATTGGTCTTCCATTTCAACAGTGCCCAATTGGCGATGAATGGCTTGTTCAAAGGCTTTGCCTCTAAAAGAAGTCCCTCTGCCGTCCAAAGTAAATACAATAAAACCTTTTTGTGCCATGTATTGGTACCACAATTCCCCGCCTGCCAACCAGGTATTGGTTACCATTTGCGAATGCGGCCCATTGTATAAATAAACCAGCACCGGATATTTTTTAGTGCTGTCGAAATTAACCGGTTTAAACAGACGACAATACAAATCGGTGCCCTCACTGTTTTTAATACTGAACAAACGCCAGCCGCCTGTTTGATAATCCTTG
Source organism: Bacteroidota bacterium (assembly GCA_037127575.1). Taxonomy (GTDB): domain Bacteria; phylum Bacteroidota; class Bacteroidia; order B-17B0; family Aurantibacillaceae; genus Aurantibacillus. Next base: position 4,393 of record JBAXXZ010000104.1, read on the forward strand.
ATAGGATTTTCTGCTTTGAACAACGAAATAACCGTACCTGTTTTTGTTTGAATAATACTGTATTCGCGCGGTATTTGTGAAGATGTAAAATTATCAACTAAACAATCGCCGTTTTTATTTAATAAACCAATATGGAAACCGTTACCTTGGCTTATGCGGTTCATTTTACCTGTTTTTAAATTTACAGCGTAAACATCTTGGTTCACAGGACTTTGTTCGTTGGCATGAAAATAAAGCACTTCGCCTTTATCATCAAAACCCAAAACTGATTTAACTTCCCAATTGCCTTTACTGACTTGTTTGATAAGGCTGCCATCAATATTATACAAATACAAATGATTGTAACCATCCTGACGGCTTTGCCAAATAAATTGTTTGGCATTGTTTTTTACAAACAACATCGGATTTTGGGGCTCAACATACTTGTCGTCTTTTTCTTCAAACAAGGTTTTTACAAAATCGCCACTTGCCACATCGTACTCATTTAGTTTGTAATGGTTTTGTTCGCGGTTCAAAATAGCCATGTATATTTTTTTCTCATCCGGACTCCAACTCACATTGGTAAGGTATTGGTCTTTTGGTCCTTCTGTTTTTATTTGAACAATGGCGCCGCTTTTAATATTGTACACATGTAATGTAACATAGTGGCTTTTATTGCCGGCCATTGGATATTTGATGTTTTTGTTTTGTGCGGGATAAGTGCTCCAATCAATAATTGGATAATCAGTCACATCGCTTTGATCCATGCGGTAATATGCCAAGGCACTGCCTTCCGGGCTCCAATACAATCCTTTGTGGATGCCAAATTCATCGCGGTGAACACTTTTGCCATTTACAATTTCATAAGAGCCGTCGGTGGTAACTTGTTTATCGATACCATTCACATTGATAAAAACATTGTTGTTTTTGGTGTAAGCAAATTTTTCTCCGTCTTTATATTCATCAAAATCTTCGTAGACAACTTCAGTTGATTTGCGGTTCGATTTTTCGACTGATTTTTTATTGATAGAATAAATGTATTCTACTTTTTTCGAAATGAAATAAAACTGATGGCTGTTTTTAAATTTTAATCCTTCATAAAAGATCACACTATCAATGCTGTTTTTATGTAAGGCTTCATTGAGCTCATCAATCGAAAAAACACTTGTTTCTAATCCACTTTCATTGTTTATAAAATGAATGTCATTTTTATCGGTGTACACCAAGCTTCTGCTTTCGGGCACAAAGGCCAGGTTTAACAAGCGTTTTGGCGCCAAACTACTGCGGCCTTTTAATACGGCTTCTTGAATGCTAAGAAGTTTATTCTGAGAATATTGATTAAAATTAAAAAGGCTCAGGAGAGCCAAGGCAAATACAAATCTTTTGGTCATAAGATGAAAGAATATAAGGCAAGTTTAAGACTTATTTTTAAGAATTAATAAAAATCCCGTGAAATTAAACCATACGAAAGATGGTGATTAATAGGGGTCAAATTCCATCACATTGCCGTTTATGACCATGAGGCCATCAGCGTAATCAGTTTCCGTAACGCCTTCCCACAATTTAGTTACAAGCTGGTCTTTACTCGTTAATGCATAATGAAAGGGGATGTCGCCGTTCAGCATTTTTTTACAGAGTTCAACTTTCCACTCTTCTTTGGCTTCGGTTACCAAGGTGCCAACGCTTTTGTTGTAAGAGGCCACTGGTACTTTCGATGCCAGGGCGCATAAAGCCGTTTGTATTACCAATTCGTTTTTTGGATTTTTTTCTGCCAAAATATATTCTTTCATTAAACTTACATAATTGTCGCGGGAGTAAATGGCGCAGAAAACGTCTTCCAACATGCATTCGTTTTTAAAAGTATAGAGGTTTTTGGTAAGGTTAGCCGAAATTACCGTGTTTTGGGCAATTGAAGAACACATGCACACATAATGGTTAAATATATCCGGATTTTTAGCACTTAAAATTAGACTGCCTTGGGTAAATTTTTCAAGTTTTTTAATTGAAGCCTCACTGTTTAATAAATCAGATAAAAGCAAAGCAATACCTGAAAGGATGGCGTCTTTTTTAAGATTAGAATCAACCACCTGAATTAATCCTTTGATGTCGTAATGTAAATCTTTTAAGCTTTTTTTTGTTTCTTGAAAAATGTACATCTTACCCGAGTGGTGGCTAAAATATGTTTGTCGCGGCGGCAAATAATCGGCACCAACAAAAGAGTATCCGATTTTTTTAAGCATCAGGTAAAAAATTTGGGCTTTTTCTTTTTCATTGTAACGAATGTCCATCACAATTTTCCGAAGCATATTATTAAAGAAGGCATCGTTTAAATACGATTCTTTATCAAAACGGTCTACAGCACCTCTAAGGGCCGGACTAATAGCCGTCATAAAATATGTTTTTTCAACGGTTAATTTATTGGCGGCTCTGGTTTGTGAAAAACCGACAAATGCTGAAAGTAGTAGTAAAATGAAAAAAAATTGCTTTTTCATGGTTGAAGGCATCAAGGTTATTTTCTTGAGGATAACAAAGATAATATTTTATTCTAATGCATCTAATATG